>JACQNY010000066.1 GCA_016202795.1 Candidatus Aenigmatarchaeota archaeon | reverse complement strand
CAGGATCGAAATAGCGGAGGAGGACGTGACGGAAAGGATAGACAGGCTCTATTCAAAAATCGCATGGGTTTTGGACAGGTTATATGGCAGCCCGCTTCCGTTCAGCAAGCTGGTCGGCGATTGGAAGCGCAAAAACGTTGTGAAGAACTTTATCCCGCTGTTGCAGCTGGCGCACCAGGGTAAATTGGACATAGAGCAGGAAGATTGGTTCAAGGAAATAATGATAACCAAGAAAATTCAAAATAATCAAAACGAAGAGGAAAGTTAAGGTGCCTTGCGGATGAGGTGTGGTTGACAACGGGGTTGTTCTTAGGAGTTTATAAGCAAAACGGGCAGCCTTTATGCTAGATGCCATACTTATAAATTGAACCTGGACAAATTGATATTATGACGAACGAAACGATAATCTTGAAAAAACTGGAGAATCTGGAAAAAGAAGTTAAGGAAATTAAAGGAAGAATGGCCGATAGCGACAGCATTATGACAGAAGACGATTATTTGACTTTACTGGAATATCGCAAAGAAAAAAAAGATGGGAAGCTTCTTTCTCATGGGCATGTCAAGAAAGAGCTTGGCCTATGACCTTTGTTATAGGGTATTCAAACCAAGCTTTGAAATTTCTGAAGCAGGCCGATAAGGTCTTAGCTAGAAGAATACTCGATAAACTTGAATTACTGGTCAACGAACCGGTTGGCCGTAACGCAAAAGCCATAGAAGGGTACAAGGAAAAACTATACCGCGTAAGGGTGGGGGATTACAGGATTCTTTATGAAGTGGATCATGAAAACAAAAAGATCGGCATTATCAAAATCGATCACAGGTCAAAGGTTTATCAGTGACGGTTTTTTGAAAAACAATAACGCAGATGACGATCAGGGTTAGTTTGGAAAAAGAAGTTAAGGAAATAACGAACATTTACCACGGTTTTACAGCATCCCCGACAGATCCCCAAAAGCCTAATTTCTTTGTAACTTTCGCTTTGGGGGTTTTGATATCGGTAATTTCAAGTTTATAGCCGTCTTGAAACGAATAAACTTTACCTTTTTCCAGCGGTTCCACGGTTTCATCGCCAGCCACGGAAAAATCCGGGTCTAACAAAACTCTGGTATCGTTAATTCTGAAATGTCTTCCATCAGCCAGCACGAGGTCCTCACCGCCTTTACCAAAAAATAACCCGCCGCTGCGCGACACATAATTGTCTTTCTGGTCCAATCGATAGGTTTTCAGGTCTTTAGTGCAACCGCCGGCCAATAAAGTCAACCCGGTTATGCAGGCTGCAAGCGCGTATTTTTTCATAATTAGTATACGTGGGGTTAAGGATTTAAGCCTTTCCGGTACTCAAGCCAGATTTTTTAGGGCACGAGTAAGTTTCGTCAGCATTAAATCTCTGCCGGTGCGTACATTTTCAAGAAGTTCGCTTAAAACTGGGGTTAGATGGTCTTTTTGGTACGCCTCAATTCTGTCTAACTCTCTTTCCGCCTCTTTATCACCTTCTTGATAAGCTTTCTTTCCCAGGCTACGTATCGTTTGAGCGCCATCTCTGACACCGCTAACATAAAACTCAATTTCGCCAAGACCGGTTTTTATACCCTCTACCCTTGCTTGTACATATAGCAATCCCTCTTTGTCTTCTTCCACATCTTCCGGCAATTCACACCTTTGAAGCATACTCCCGGTGAACCTTTTCCAGCCGGGGTTTTGAACGCCTTTTGTAGCATAAGCGGCCGGGACAATGTTTGCTAAACCCCTTTTCCTCGGATAGTAACCCATCATTTCACACGCTTTTGACCAGATCGCAATGAGTTCTAAGGGAGCCAATGTGAAATCTGGCAGGGCTTCCATATCGTCGGCTAGAAATCCAAGGTGGGTTGCCACAAACAGTTGTTGATTTTCACTGCCTTTTAATTTTTTATATTCAGCGTTGAAACCGGCAATCTCTAAAGCACGTCTATCAAGCACGTCTAGTACAGGGTGATATATTCCCTCTCTTCTCTCCGCGCGCGAAACCTGTTCTTTTGTTAAAGCTGGAACTTTCATAAATCTATGGAAGCAGTTAACTACTTAAACACAGTTGGTTGCCCGTTTTAATGGAGACGTAACGCCGGAGAATCAGGATAAAAAATAGCGGCTTGTCTCACCGGTTGCAGAAATCCGTTGGCGGCGCGCCACTGCCCGTAATGCCCGTGAAAAGGCTGTAATAAAATTCTTTTTTGTCGATTGTAAAGTAATTGTAGGGGCAGACTGCCCTTGTATCAATTTCTTCGTATCCGGATTTTCCGGCCAGGTGGTTCGATTTCACTTTGCTGTAAGCTCCGAAATCCCAGTTGTTGGCCTGCGGCGTTCCTGTGGTGTACCCGATTAAATCGCCGGCTTTTAATTCTGTCGCAGGGAGGGGGTCGGTTCTCGTGTCT
>JACQNY010000065.1 GCA_016202795.1 Candidatus Aenigmatarchaeota archaeon | reverse complement strand
CATGTAAGTCGATACCTCCATATGTTAACGAAACCCCTCTTGAGTCGATGGCCTCCAATTATTCTATCTATCAAATTGTCAATGCTTGCGGAGATTATTGACGTTTTCTTCTATCCAAACGACAAGACTCGGAATTAGATTTGGGTATCGCACACACATCATCTTTATTAGCCGTCGGGTCTATATCGACCAGATGAAACTACTTGATCTCAGGCATCTGAAACAAATGGCCAGAGAAACCCCGAGTCTCTCACAACCACTACGCCAGCTACTTATCGAAGAACCAGATTACATTGAAGCGCAAGAGTTCCTGATAAAACTGAAGATTTGGTTGCGGTTGATGAGTATTGCGGAAGAACGCAGATAATGAATCAACTGGTTCTCTCTACTGTCATTCCATCCGGGTATTCTTCCTCCATGTAATGAGGGACGGGTATAATTGTAACTTGACATCCTACCTTGACAACTCTTGATGTTTCGTCTACTAGGGTATCGAATTGTTTCTCGGCTTCAGGGCTTCTCTCCCGGTCGTGGCCGAGATTCAAAACGGTTACAGAATCGAAGATTCCATCTGCAAATGGCAAATGTCTAGCATCCCCGACAACTACGCTTATTCTGTCTGTGTACGGTTTGTAGTGATTTACAAATTCGGCAGAAGGTTGCGATTTCAGGAAATCCTCAACTGTCATCTCGGGTAATCCAGGAAAATCTATTCTAAAAGGATGATTCGGCGCGTTAGGTCTGTATACCTCGCCGATTCTATATTTCAACATTCTTTGGCCTCTCGGATGTTCGGACATTACATGCAAGGTTTCTTGCAATACCTCTTGATATGATGCCCTGCTGTATGTTGTCCCACTGTGCAAGCTTTGTCCGAATCGAAGCTTATTCATATCCGATTCTACAAACAAAATACGTTTTCTGTATGGGTCAGATAGCATCTTATGCAGATTTTCCGAATCCCCAGTACTCAGAAAGTCGTCACCGGGCAGCCCATGCTCTTCCTTATAGGCACGGGCGTGTGCAGATCGTATAACGCCGCTTTTTATCAGATTGTACACCCCTTGTGGAGAATTCGTAATTAGATTTGGAGTCACGTCTTCATCCAGACCAACGAAGACTAGATCACGGTACTTCATGGCTTCATCTAGCATCCATATGCCTTCTGCACATCCAACATCAAGATGTAACTTCATATTGAAACCGAGATTTATCTGACCGTATAAATATTTAAGAACCACACGCTCGGCAAGGTCGTCGCCATGCAGGACCTGAACCCTTTCGTACTCAGGCACCGCCGGGCCCTATCTACCAGATCATCTTTAGAGATGTTGCTTGTTGTTCCAAATTTTGTACAAAACTAGAATGGAAAGAATTCCGATAACCATACCGTAATCCGTCCAAGTCGGATTTGGTGATTTCATATTCGTCCATATGGATGTCAAGGCGCTTATCGCGGCGAAAACAAATAGTGCACCTTGCAACAACATGTTTTCATGGGCCTTACCTATCTCAGACGCAACGTCGAAACCTTCGGCCGTGATTATGATGTGAGGTTGGCCATCCAAATATCCTTCGATTAGCTTTTGTTCACTAAGAAAATGTAATATGCTCCCTAATTCTTGCCCTTTAATTCCAAGCTCCTCTGCGATGGGATGCTTGTCATCGTAGAATCCAATTTTGCCCTGTGAAAAATAGGATGCGTTACTAGCATTGATAAATAATCTGTACAGAACTCGCTGCCACTGCGATTCTTTCCTGATGATCCAAGGATCATCCTTGATTCTCCAAGCGGCGGACATGATATCTATCCAATTTTGTTAATTGAAATAACTTTCGTGCGCTCCGCAAGCCGTCTCAACTTCTGGGCCTGAACGCTTCTATTGGCAACCTCCACCCGCAAAACTTAAATATATGAAATACCCACTATTAAGTGGGAATCGTATGCCGGTTGTCAAAGTCGATGAGAAGGGAAGAATACAATTACCGAAAGGTTTGAGGCATGAACTGGGCATCAAGGCCCGCCAGTCTTTAGTCGTACAGAAACAAGGCGACCTTCTCACTGTTGGCAGGGTCGGCAAGATTGGAAAGGCGGATGTTAAAAACGACCCTTTGCTGAGGGATATTATCCTTCACCCCCTTAAGGGCAAGGTCAAAATCACAAAAGAGTTCCTTGATAAGCTTGAAGAGGAACAGTGGTCAAGTTGATCGTTATCGATTCCAATGTGTGGATATTCGCGGAAACCGCTGCTGCACCGGAACATTTTCTTGCAGTCGCAAAATTACAGCGTTACCTCAAAGATGGCGTGGGTTTCAATGCAATCATTTTTTCTGAGGTATTTCACAAACTTAGCAGGGCGTACGATCCTGCGACTGCACGAAAAAGACTTGAGACGATCGTTCATCACCCATCGGTCAAATGGTTAAACATTGACGAGGATCAGGCGGAGCGCGCGGCAGAGTTGGCACAGAAAAAAGTTTTACGAATAAATGACGCGATGATCGCGCAACAAGCGATTGATATGAACTTGTCAGTTCTCACTGATGATGCAAAAGATTTTGGCAAAGTGGAAAGATTGAAAGTGATTGCACTCCGCTAATTTCCCCTTAAGTAAGCACAAGCCCGATTTTATAATGAAAGACGTGGGCGGTTTGATAGAAATAATCAGCTGACCATATTTATTACAGCCGGACCGAAGAAGTTGAAAAGGAAAACGGCCAGAATGAACATTGTGGCTGCGTTGGCAATTTTCGGCGCGTGTTTTTTTGAAACGTACTCCATTAATGTTTCGAAGAACAACCCGCCGTCAAAGGGCTTCCACGGAAGAAGGTTGATCGCTGCTATTATCAGCGCGAAATAAATGATCATGGATGTGTAGCTGAATAACGAAAGCGCAGAACCGACGCTGATGTAATTAGTTTTTGTTACGACCGGGCCTGTTGTTGTTATGCCCACGTAAGGCCGCGAGGCGTTCTGCGGATGCTCAACAAGGTCAAGATAAAATATTTTTTCATCGGCTGTCATTGTTATCCTGTCGCCCGGGTTAAGGCCTTCCCGCGAAATTATGTCGCTTACCGGGTTTCTCGATTTTACGTCAAACTCAATTCCGTTGATTCCGGTTATTGTCATGTTCGTTGCGATACCGGCAAGCTCGGCCGGCGAATTGTCTGTAACATTGTAAATTTTTACCCCGGTTTCCGCGATTATCGCCGGCTCCAAGACATAAGACAGTGACAAGTAAAGAATAACGGCTGTCAGGATGTTCGCAAATGCGCCTGCCGCAAACACCTTTAACCTGTCGATCCGCTTTGCCTTTTTCAATTTCTTTTCATCCGGCTCGACAAAAGCGCCGGGAAATATTAACAGGAGCATCAAGCCAACAGATTTTAGCGGGACTTTTACAACCCTTGACAATATGCCGTGGAAAATTTCGTGAGGCACGAGAAGAATTGTTACGAGTATCAGCCAAAACCATAACGGGAGAAAGAATACAAAGCCTCCTAAGCCTGTTTGGCGCTCTGAAGAAAGCGACGGTAGTATCAAAGACATCGCAGGGCCTTGCTGCTCGCCCGAAATTATTGTTCCGGATATGTAAAGCATCAGCACCGTCCCGAGAACCATGAATATGATTGCTGTCGGAATCGCGGCAAGGCCGATTAAATTCCAGAATCTAGGAGCGGACTTTGCAATTGAATCGATAATTTCAATTCCCTTTTTCGTCCTGCGGAGAAGCATCACGCCTTTGAATTCTATGTTTTTCCTGTCGATGTAAATTAGGATTGCCACAAAAACAAAGAACGCGATCGCGGAAAGCGTGAGTATGTCAAACATGCTTAATACAGTTTTTTAAATCTATTTAAATAGCTCGGAAGCTTTCATTACATAGGAAATCATCAACTTTCCTAATTAGAAAACCTTGGGTTTCAACGAAAAGCT
>JACQNY010000012.1 GCA_016202795.1 Candidatus Aenigmatarchaeota archaeon | reverse complement strand
GCCTATGATAAAAATATTATTTTTATGGAATATTTCGGCGACATGATCATCATTCACACCCATTTTGGATCACTAGTAAATGACACTTTGGGAAGAGCTATAACTTTTTCTTTATCGGCCAAAATTGGGGCGGTTTCTCTGAAGACAGATCCGTATAGAATAATTTTAAGATGCCATGGGGATGCGAAGGACCATATAATGAAATTTTTCGATGAAATAGAGGATAGTAATTTAGAAAACTATCTTAGATCTAACATAGATAGGTCTGATCTTTTCATCTGGAGATTTTTTCATAATGCGAAAAGGTTCGGAGTCATAGCTAAAACGGCCGATCTGGGAAACGTTCCTCTGAAGAAAATTGTAGAAGCTTACCAAGGATCGCCTGTATACGAGGAGACCATGCGAGAAATATTTCTGGAAAAATTGGATTTCAAAAAGACTAAAGAATTACTTAAAGAAATCAAAGGCGCTAGAATAAAAATAAAACAAGTTAAGGGCCCTTCATTCTTCGGAAAGCTTGGTATGGAAAAGGAGTTCGGTGAGATAATAGGACCGGAAAGGCCCGAGGCTGAGATTTTAAAAATATTCAAGGAGCGTATTGACGAAACAAAAATACGGTTGATTTGCATGAATTGCGGCAAATGGACATGGCCCGGAGCTGTGAAGGATGTTCCGAAAAAGCCCAAATGTTCCAAATGCGGGGCAATGATGATAACAGTTGTGCGCGACTACGACCATGTTACAGAACGCGTTATCGAGAGGAAATGTTCAAAACGTTCGTTAACAACCGACCAGCAGAAAACCTATGACGAGGCGTTGAAGGTGGCGGATTTGGTAATGGTTAGCGGCAAAGACGCGATACACGCCTTAGCCGGGCGAGGCGTGGGCTATGCAACAGCAGCGCGCATACTTTCGAAATACCATTCCGACGAAGACGATTTGTACAAGGATATCTTAACCGCAGAGAGACAATATTTCAAGACGAAGAGGTTCTGGAAGTGAATTTTCAGAAAATTTTAGCTTGTCATCACTACGGTTTATAAGCAAAACGACGCGCTTAAATACTTTATTATCGTTTGCTGATCATGTCCAAGAAAACCGCAGGCATAGCCGGCTTCGGCTTGGTCGGCTCTTTCATGGGAGAAAATTTAAGGCGCCATGGATTTGATGTAGGCTTCTACGATATCGATCCTTCCAGAATGCAACAGGCGAGAAAGGGCGGCTACAAAACAATTCCGTTAGAGGAAGTTGCGCAACAGGATGTTGTTTTTTCCGCTGTTTCAATGCCATATCAGGAAGAGATTGTAAGGCGTCTCGGGCCTCTGATAAGGCCGGGCTCCATGCTGAGCAGTGTCAATTCTCGCCAGCGCGCTGTTACACGCGTTGCGATTGAAACAGTCCATGAAGGCGTCGAAGTCACGCAAATACATCCGATATTCAGACCTACGATTTCTTTTGCAAACCAGAAAGTTGCTGTCAGTCCTATAATTCCAACAGAAGGCGGTTCGTGGACACGAGAAATGGAAAAAATGCTCATTGATGAAAGCGCGATAGTTGTCAGAACAAACCCGGATGAACATGACGCAGCTATGGATATCATTCAAGGTCTTACGCACACAGAAGGCATGATATTTATTGAGACGCTTAGAAGAATGGGCGTGGACCTTCCAAGCATGATGAAATTTTCAAGCCCTGTTTATGAAATGCAGATAGGCATGGCTGCAAGGATAGTGACAGGAAGACCTGACCTGTACGGGCCATTGCAGATTTACAGCGAAAGGCTCCCGGAAATATTGGATGTACTAGACCAGGTTTTGCGCGACCATAGAGGCATAGTCGCTAGCAGGGAAACACCCAGATTCGATGCGATGTACTTCGCATTAACCGAGTATGTTGGGCGATTCGGGGCGACAGCGACGCAGGCAACGGACAGGAAGTTAGGAAACCCGCGCGGTATACATATTTACTTTTATGACGGCGACGAACCGCAACTGGAAACCACACTTTCAAGAAAAATCGGAGCTGCAAATTACAAGGAGTGGATAAAAACTGCAAAAGTTTCCGCAGGCGAACTGGGCGCGCTATCCAGCCACTATCCAATTGCGCGCCACGCTGTTATGAAGCCGGAAACGGCAAAAATGGAAGGTGCCTCAGTATTTTTCATTAGGAACCACACGCATCCGGATTATCCGGAAATGAATAATGGAATGTTATTCACAGGCATTGTGCTCTCTGAAAGCCGTGAAATGGCAAGGACAGGCACCGGAAAATTTTACAGGGTACAGATGAACGGAACTTTCAGCGACCCGTGGCTGAATTTGTTTGATACATACTCACGTGAGAACCTTAGGTCGCTGGGGCCTTTAATCGGTTATCAGGTCGTGTAATTCATCATTTTCCAGCTATAATTTTTATCACGTCGCCCTTTTTCAAAACATAATCTTCCTTGACTTTCATTTTTTTGCGGGCGTCGATTGCGGCGATGAAGTTTTTTGCCAGGTCGGTGTGCACGATCGAAGCCAATTCTTTTGCGGTTGTGCCAAAATGGACGAGATAAACATCAGGTAAAACACGACCTTTTGAATCTGTCCATGTGTTCTCATTTTCTACAGGATACACTTCGATGAAGTTAAGCAATGAGAAAACCGCGTGCTCGACGCATTTCTCAACGCCTGTTGATCCGTACGATTCTATGAAATTTTTTACTTTCTCCAGTACGATGCGCTGTTGCTGGTTGGCGTTATCGGAAATTGAAAATTCTCCGTTTTCATATTTTGCCAGCCCTTTTGACAAAGCTAAATTAAGAACTATTTCCAACTCTGCGGAGCACGGCACAATTTCATCTTTCGAGACTTTAGTTATGCGCTCGAAATTTTTAACCGATTCAGCAAGATCCATTTTGTTAGCAGCAATTAACATGGGTTTTGTGCGTTCGCAAACCAGACGGGCCAATTTTCTCAAATCTTTTTCCGCATCCCTGACGCATTGCGATAGTATTTCGTTTTTCGGGGTGAATCCTGTAAGCTGTTTAATAATCTCAGCGTCGTCAGCCTTCGAAACTTTTTCTATTATTCCTTTTACCCAGAGTTCTATTTCGTCCCGCAGCCAGTTTATGTCTTCCAGCGGATCATGGTTATCAGCCGGTAAGCCGTTTTCATCGGTTTTACCGCTCATATCAACTATGTGGATCAATGCATCCGCCTGACGTAAATCGTCGAGGAATTTATTTCCGCGCCCCCGGCCGGCGTGGGCGCCTGGAACTAAACCAGCGACGTCAAGAATTTTTACTGGTATTAATCTTACCCCGTTAACACAATTGGAATTGTTCGGGCTGCAAGCCTTCCCTATTTCAACGTGCGGGCATTTCGTTTTAACAAATGTTACGCCTTTGTTCGGTTCTATTGTCGTAAACGGGTACGAAGCTATCTTCACATCCATGTTTGTCAGCGCCCTGAAAAAAGAAGATTTCCCTGATGAGGGTTTGCCCACCAAAGCGACCATCATAAGCCGACGATCCTCTTCCATCTGGTGTAGAAAGGAGTTTTCAGGGATATGACGTTCGCATTCCTATCGGATTTAGACACGCCCAAATAGTTTTTGGCTTTGTAGAGCTTTTTGCCGTCCGCAAACAGCTGTGCCGAATTCCTGCGGAAAACTATTTTTACAGAACCTTCGAAAACGATCGGTTTATTCAACCCGTGCGGGTTTAGAGGCGTAAATACGAGGCTTTTCGACGCCAGGTCTAAGACAGGCCCACCCGCGGATATGTTGTACGCCGTAGATCCGGCAGGCGTTGAAATTATGCCGCCGTCAGCAACCACGTTCTCGTAGAAAAGAGCATTGTTCACAAACAAATCGAATCTTAGCGCTTCTTCTGAAGTGCGGAAAAAGCCGATTTCATTGAAGCCGGATAATTTATGGTTGTCTGCTATGCCGGCGAGCATGGGATATCTTACAACGGAAAATCTTTTGTTTTTGATTTTTTTCGCTGCGGTTCTGATATCTGATAGATCACATTCAGCTAAAACGCCCTTGCTTTTTTCGTTCCGCACGCACAGAACGGGTCGGCCAGTCTGTGCCGAGATTTTGAACGCTTTCAGGAAGGTCCCATCGCCACCTACAGTCACTATTATGTCGAAGGGCAGACTTCTCAACAGTTTGTTTATTAAAGACCTGGCATTGACGTGTTTTTCGCTGCTAAGAACCGTTACGACCATAAGTTAAAGATGATGTGTAATAATTATAAGCGTGAACTGAATGAAAACTCCCGTATGTTCTGTGTGCCTGCAGTCGAACATACTCTGCGCTAGCTGTTCAAAGAACGTGGCCGTAGGCAAAATAAGCGGGCTTGGCGTTGACATAATCAGGCATATTTATGAGTTGTCGAAGAGCGTAAAATCACTTGATAAAGTCGAAATAGAAAAGATTATCGACATGGAAAGCTTGGTTGTAATAATCTGCAAAAAAAACGACGTCGCCAGCCTTGTAGGCAAAAACGGAAGAATAACAAACGATTTGAGAAAAAAGTTCGGAAGACAGATAAAAGTCGTAGGAAATGACGAGCACAGAACAATGATTTCCAACCTGATATTTCCCGCGCGACTCGACACGATCGGCAAACTTTATTCGGCAGGCTCGGAGAGTTTAAAAATACGACTGCAAAAAAACCAACTGAGAAACTTGCCCGGAAAGAAAGAGGATTTGGTGGAGATTATCGAAGAATTAACAGGCATGAAAGCGGAATTGAGCGTTCAGTAGGATTCAACGAAAACCATTAGGTTTTCGTGCATAGGAAATCAGTGATTTCCTATGTTCTGTAGTGGCTTTCAAGTATGTCCAGTTTTTCGCTCAGCACTTTTAATTGCGCCTTGACAGTTTCTATTTCGGCGAGTATTAAATCTATTTTCGGGTTTGCAGGCTGGTTCTGCCCGCTCTGCGCAATTGCGTAAGGAGGTGTGTTAGGGTATTGCGAAGATATCGGAGATGGCGGAACATTATATTGCTGTTGGGCAGGAATTTGCGGTTCGCGCATGGCGTCCATGGGCGTTCGCGGCGGTGTTTTACCCTCGTAGCGCGATTCATAGGACTTTAACACATCCTCCGAGGGAAGCCGTATAGGTGGCGACGGTTCGATGTTTTGCTTTACATCGGCCAGGCTTGATTTTTTAGGTGAAAATTTCCTTACCGCTGTCATTAATGAGTCGATTAGTTTCATCTAGTAACAAGCCTCTTAATTAATATCCTTCGTAGATCATCCAACGTCACTCTCGGCCTCTGCCGCTGTCCCCGGAGTGTATTTAACCTCTGATTTTTCAGACTTCTCAGGAAGATTGAACATTTTTCTCAGATCATTAAGCATCATATTCATCCTTTCTTCGTTGCGTCGCAGCATGGCTATGCGATGACCTTTGTAAAAATAATTCATGTAAATCAAAAATGCCAGCCTAACAAAAGGGTTGTTATATTCAAATTCAGTCTGCAATTGGGCGTAAATTATCATGCGCACTGTTCCCTGTTTTGTTTCCGCGTGCTGTTTTCCCTGGAAGCGCACGGTTATCAGCAGGTTTGTGAAGCCGTCTTCTTCCCTTTTGAAATCTATTTCCTTAAAAAATGTGCGCACAACGTCTGTGAAATCCCAACGCACGTCTTTTTGAGTCCATCGCGTGCCGCTGATTTCAAAATACTGCCTGATCAAAGAGTTGGCCTGGCTAACCATTTTCCAGGGCTCCGGGCCTGTGTAAACCATGTCAACGTCCTTATGCGGAGCGAAAAGATCGTCACGGATTAGCCACTTTCCCATTCTATCCCGTCCTGAACTCTTCAAACGCTTTTTTGATTTCGATTTCCATGTTCCTTATCAGAGCGCGGCCTTCGTGGAGATATTTCAGCCGCTGCGTTTTATAAAATATTGTGTGCCAAAGCATCCTCATCATTTCGTAAAATATGCTTCTCTGCCACAAAGTGTCTTGGGGGTATTCTGTCCTCAAAGTTCCGAATAACCGGACACGAGCGCCACCCTCGCCTTTTGTGCTCTGGCCGGTTAGTTCGACGGACATGCGGAAATACGTAAACCTGTCCAAAGGCTTGCTGATTTCCCAGAAAACGTCGAATTTTTGGGTGTCGCCGACATTGTCCCATTTAAAAGTACGCTCTTGGACCTGTCCGCGGTCTACGCCGTATACCAATGGTATTAATTCGGACATTCTGGTGTAGAAACGCTCGGGTTTCGGACCCCTGTAGTTCATGACGATGTAATAGGGGTCAAATCTTATGAACGGGTCTTCTATTACGAGTTTTGTCCTTGCTATGACCATGTCAATCCCACTTTATTATTTAATCTTCGGGCTTAAAATCTAATTAAAATCGCCTGCTTTTCGCTTATAATTATTAGTAAGAATAATACAAAAGCAGACGATTTTATGGCCTCGGATTCGCTTATAGTGAAGTCATGGGCAGGGGTTGTGGCGTTTGTTGTTCTTCTCCTGTTTTACCTGGTTAGCGGGCCTACGGGCATTCTAAACGCATTTTCGACCCTAAGCATAGCGTCCGGGCTTCTGATAGTTATCCTGCTGTTTTTCAGACTTGAAGGCAACGCGAACGTGGGAGTGGGTTTAGCATTATCGTCGATACTTATCGTTGGCGGCTTTTTGGTCGCATCAACGACCGGCTTTACCAGCATCGCCACATTCATCACTGTTTTCGGCGCTGTGCTTGTTTTTGTTTACGGGATGACAGAAAAAAACAAGCACGAAAACAACATCCTTCTGCTGACAATTTCGGCCGCGATAATCATTTTCTTTGGCGGAGGCGCGCTTCCCGCGGATATGAGCGTAACGGCAACAGGGTTGATGTTTTTGATCACGGCTTTTGGCGTGATAACGTTTATCTTCTCAAAATTTTCCGATGAAGAAAGCGGATTGAAATGGGCGTTATTCATAGCAACTATTGCGCTTGTTGGCGGTCTGTTGTTCGTGTTTTTGGGGTTTCTTCCTACTTTTGTGTTTGGCATTTTGGTCCTGTTCGCGTTCGCGGCGGCAAAGACATTTCCTGGTTCAACTTCAGGCAGCGGAGTAATATCCTTTATCGGAACAACCTCGGCGATACTGGTGGTTTTCTTTTTGGCGTCTGTCCAAGGCCTGTTTCCAGGAATGTTACGGGCGTTCTCGCTCCTGATCCTTGCTGCCGGGCTTGTTACGATAGCGTTTTTCCTCAGGATTGGTGAAAGGGAAATTCCGGGCGTGGCAAAATCAGGCTTTTTGCTCGGAACGATTTTAACCCTTGTCGGCCTATATCTATTATTGTTTTAAGGCGATCAAATGGTTGAATTTACCAGTTTTGACAAGGTTTTCCTCAAGATCTTGGGAATCATACTGGTGGTCTTGGGATCATTCATGGGCGCCCTTTTCCCAGCGCAGGATTACGAACCCAAGTACAGGTTTATCGGGGTTCTTGTGCCTGGCACAATGATTATTATCGGGCTTTACCTGTGGAGCGTCTGATTAAAACTTTTTTATCAGCCAGCGCGTATTATTATCAGATATCATGGTTTTCGAACAGTTGGGTGGGTTGATGCTTATAGGGGCTGGCCTTTTTCTGATAGTGTATTTTCCAGAGACTGAGGACCTGGAAACACCTGGTTTCACGCTAACCGCGCTTTTTGCCGGGCTGTTCTTTTTGGTCATAGGAATAAGACTTTTGTTAGGGTGAATGAATGGTTAACTTTCTGTTAAACAGGTTTAGCGGCGAATTCCTTTTCACATACCCTCCAGACCAGAACGGAACCCAGGAAAGCATGCCGCCCGAAATGCTACCAGGCCTGCTGGT
The DNA here is from genome assembly GCA_016202795.1 of Candidatus Aenigmatarchaeota archaeon. Lineage (GTDB taxonomy): Archaea > Aenigmatarchaeota > Aenigmatarchaeia > JACPZZ01 > JACPZZ01 > JACPZZ01. The sequence goes on along the minus strand of JACQNY010000012.1, from coordinate 1,826 downwards.
AAACCCTACCGGGCCTCTGGGCTTTATCTCGCTGCTTTATATCAAGACCATGTTCCAATTGCCGAAATTCGGCTACGGGGTTTACAAACATACGGACAGCTTTGAGATCAACCCAACATACAGGGAGTATTACGCATCGACGCTTGCTACGAAACAGGACTTGGAAACAAAAATCAAGGCCGGCTTGGAATCCGCCTCACGCGCGATAAGCGACTATGAACTGTTGACGCATGATTATCGGAAATACGAAATATACCTGCAGTATCTTGAAAATTATGAGCAGGGAATAAAGGATCTTGAAAAAGCAAAAAAAGACAAAGAGGAAACCAAGATTAAAGAAGCGGAAAAGAAGGTGCTTGAATCCAACACGTCATTAAAAGCGATTTTCATAGACCAAGTTGATGTCCATACGGGCGAAGGCGTTGCGCTGAAATTAATTGTCAGCCGCTGGCCAAACATAATCGTAGATTTCATGAAGATGCAGGACAGCATGACAACATCAGAGGACATAGTCAAAAATTTCGTTCCCAAGATAACGACAGCGGAAGCTGTTGTGCTAGCCACGAAAAACAAACTATATTTGGAATGGAAGAAACTTTTCAAGAATTCGGTCAAACAACGATACCTTAATATATTGAGCTTGATGAATGCGAGAAGAAAAAGCATAGAGCAGTACAAAAAATGGCTGCGGCCTTACGTGATACAGCATGAATTGCTCCAGGAAAGCCATGAGAAGGGCGGCAGTCCTTTTGGCGCGTCCGCCGGAGCCGGCGGAGGCGCAACCGGACCAGGAGGCCGGTCGATGACGCACAGGCTAAAGATCGGCGCGCACGCGATGTCGTTTCACGACATAGCCTTTTATGCGTGGAAGCCGTTTGCGCCGGGTGACATGTACCGCGCGACCGTAGAGAGAAAAGACGTTGATGTGAAGCTTGAATTTTTGGGAAAGAACCCAAAGGAGAGGGACGAGGACACGGCGATACTTAACAGGTTTGGTTTAAAGTATGATGATGTAAAAGATGGGAAGTTCACGATAAATTTCTGGCTGAACCCGTATGATATCGTCGCAAAGGTTGCGTTATTCGGGGAGAAGGCGGGCAGCAAGGATAACCGCATAAACGGGAACTCGATTATTGAAGAATACCCGTGGCTAAAGCCAAAGGAGATAGAGGCGCAGGTCATAAAATTAATGAAGGAATCAAGGGACCAGCAGCGCAATTCCTACAACACACTGTTGCTGCACCCGGATTATTTGTACTACATCCTGTGGGACATACTTTTTGCGCGCGCGATAATAAGCATTCCGCAAGGGACAGCAGACGACGGGTTTGTTTTCATAAAAATAGCGTTCATAAGCCAAAATGTTTTGTTGGTCAAACTAATAGAGCGATGGGCGTCGGAGCAGCGTTTTGACAGAACTGTGGAGGAAGTTCTGGGTTTAACAGCCATTGAGGAAAGCGAAAACGAAAAAATCGACGCAGGCATAACAGGCAACATGGAGGATGTGGCGAAAAACAAATTCAAAACACTTTACGCAGCCCAGGATAAAAACAAAGATAAAGAAAAGAAGGAGTTTGACCTTGCCAAATCCTTTGCGCACAAGCTAAACGAAATAGAAAATTCGTTTAAGATTTTCGGCATGAATTTCCAATTATTCAAGAAAGGGCCCTATGAGACTAACTTAAAGGACCGCATAACGCGCCAGTTTTCCAAAGCGTTCGCAGACACTTACCGGGACGAGTTTATCAGCTGGTTCGAGGACTCGGCTAGGATAGGAGAATAATTTTAGAAAATAAAAAAGTGTTATGTATGGTGTACACAATCGG
>JACQNY010000059.1 GCA_016202795.1 Candidatus Aenigmatarchaeota archaeon | reverse complement strand
GTCTTGCACCACATGACCCACCCTGAACTGACCAAGCTTTCGCGATCTGATCACATTCATGAAAGACACACCGAAATTTTTAGACATTAATTTTTTTGCATTCCTTTTCAGTTCTCCATCACGCCTATCCTCGAGCATTCTCCTTTGCCAGCCTTTAACATCAAGAAGCTCGTCTATATCCCGTATGTACAATGCATGCCTTGCCATGCCTGTTTCATTGCCGATGATGCGCCCGTTTTCGACCGGACAGACAGAAACCGCAACCTCCACCTCCTCGTCCAATAACGGCATCTTTGCAGTCAGCAGATAGTTTGCGTATGCGCTTGTCGGTGCACCGTATATCTCACCAAGCATTCTACGCGTTATCAATAATGGCTTCTTTTCCGAACCCGCGATAAGGCTTGGCTTTTCAAAAGAACGTTCAACATAATGTATCCATGGATTTCTCATTGACAACGATTTTACAGGACCTTTGATATCTTCGTCGTCGGAAAAAACATAACATCGCCTGTGGTTGTCAGCCTGCTCAATAACAAATGCAATTATCTCCTGGTCGGTCATTGAAGGAAGTATCTGGTATTGGCCGGGAACAGATTTTGTAGGCGCTTTTGCTGATGTTTTTTGCCATAATTCCCGGGCTTCCCTGATCCTGGAACGCAGATCATCAGAAAATTCAGTGTATCCCATATCATTGGCTAAATCGACAGAAGACTTGGGAATTCCGTAGTCATCGCACACACCCTGCTCTAAAAGCCTGGCGTATTCCCTTGCAGCCCTTTCAAGGACGACAACATGGTAAGGGTTGTTCTTGTCCTCGGCTTCCATGTCAATAATATGCCTTGTGAAAGGCGAGAGAACACCGAAATTGTGCTGGCCGATGCCAACCAATGCGGACGTGTCCATCAAAAAAACCGGCCGCTGATATTGTCCGAGCAATCTAGCAAGTGTCATTTTAAAGCCTTTCTTGTAGATCACCCAGCCGACTTATAAAGATGTCACTACTATATGATAGAAATCCTTATATACTACTCCATCATAATATCACTAATCCGTGGTAAACGGTAAAGTGGTACTATGGTCGTAATCAACAAAGAAGAGGTTGAGGATTTAATCAGGGTGTACAGGGAGCAATTGGTCGATGCTAAAATCAGGTTAAACGCTGCGCGCACTTTGAAGGAGATCAAATTCCTCCAAAGCAAGATCAATTTCCTTACCTCGCAAATAGGCGAAATCAAGGACAGTAAAATAAGCCGGAAGGCCAGATAAAAAGGGTGCTTTTATGAGACAAACATTAACAGACTTGGGACTGCCGAATGTGTGGGGCGTTTTATTCACACCAACACTTGACATTGTAGAGGTGTTTCCGAGAAACTTTGATGCCATCGACATTCGCGCTCTGGCTGAGATTTCGGAAGTTTTGAAAGAGTGGATAACAACCCGCGGGATAAGCGAAATTGTTGACGCGGAAACGAACCTGTACGCCGGAAAAGTGGGCGACAAAATTCTTTACGTGTCAGGCGATTTAAACACCAGCTTTACAAGCATCTGGGAGATTGTTACCGAAGTTAAAGCGCGATACGGCAAGACTAAAAACATGTAAGGCGTGTTTTAATGGAGGCCTGAACATGAGCGAACGTTTAACTGACGAATATCATTTGAAAGGCATTTTCTACAACATTTACGACATTGGCACTGTCGGTGTGAGGCCGCAAATGCAACTTGTTGAGGCGCTTGCGACTGGCGAAAGAATAGAGTATATCCAAAAACCGCCTAATAGCTCGCCATCCGGTTTGATAAGAGCGGATGGCGCATCAAACCTGTTCACGAACTGTTTAACTATCGTGAAAATTTTCGACCCTTCCACACTCAACGATCCTGTCGGGATGAAGTACGCGCCTCCCGAATATCTTGGAGAAGATTCGCCTAGGATAAGGGAGATGAAAGTCAGTCTGGATAGATTGAAACGAACAGGCAGGAGCTTTGCATTAAGAACTCTCGCAGGGCTTGAGGCGAGCTTAAGCCAACCTGAGATAACCGAGGAAGAGGCGGAAGAAATCGCAAAAGCTCTCAATTCAAAAAAATTTTTGTACACCCTGTTGGAAGGCCGGGTGTGTGTAAACTTCGTGTCGGCAACAGGCGGCGTGATAGCAGGAATGGAACGCGCGATCTACGAACACTGGAACACAGAAGGCCGCGGGGAACGCACCTTATACCACGCTGCGAAATTAGGCCTGATGAACGCGATAACTGACGCTGCGATAAGAAAAGCGCGGGCTGAAGGTATGGACCCGAACGCATTTACAAGAAACGATTCCCAGCACGTGGAATATTGGAAAGAAGCCTTCAACGAAACCGTCCCGACGCCTGAAGTTTTGTTGGCGCGTTCGCGCGCTGTAGTTGACGCGGCAAGGCAAAAATATTTGAGATGATAAATCGTGTTGTGGTTTTCACGTAAAATGGGAATAAGAAGGGAAGAAGTTGACCGGCGTTTTGCCAGAGAGCTCTATTCGGACAATCGTCCGCCAACATTTTTCACTGCGGATAGTTTTTCGGATCCATATGCTAGCAGTTTGGCTTGGAAAGTAAGGCAAAAGGAAGGAACCGCAGGAGGTGACACCGACAGAGCGGATTATTTGCCGTGGACTTCAAAACAGCTTAGAAATTCGTTGCCGCCATGGATGAAATTATACACAACGGAAATAGAAGGACATCCTGTTCATATAGTCAACCCGTCTAGCGAATTCTTGGACGGTGATAACACTTTTTATTTTGGCGTGGGGAATGCTGTAAAATGGAAGGAAAAAAGTAAATTCTTGTTCAGAGGGGAAAACAGAAGAACCGCGGAGGAGGATGCGGAAGTTATAGCTCAGCATCTTAATAGGGGTTCTTTGCAAGGCAGCCCACCAATCATGTACTCACCTGTTCATACCGCCGCATTCTGGAGAGGTGCACTGGTCTACATTCCATTTCGCACGTTCCCTAATAACTATAGTTTAAGAGCGTATCCATCTCTTAAGAAGGGTAGCGGACATTTGTGGGTTATCGATAAAGAGGCGATGGATCATCACCTGATTGATGTTCATTACGGCGGCGCTGAGATTACATTTCCCAGAATTTCTGCTGAATTTCTTAGAGCGTGTATAACAACACCTAGAATCAAGGAGCTAGCAGAACAGAGGGCAGAAGTGCCGCCCGGATTCTTAATTCCGTCCGAAACGATGTCTGCAGAAGAAATAGAGCAAATCGTAAATCGCCTAGAGCTAATTGTGGTGTAGCACTATGGAAACTAGATACGGAATAATTTCGGATATACATCGAATAGATCCACGTGTCGTTGGAAGAGTTTCTTTGCAGCACGAAAAAGTAAGGAACGCCATAATCAGAGCGCACTCATTGATCGGGATTCTGGCTTGACAGAAACTATCTAAACACCGTGCATGAATTAGAATTTGGCGATTCTGGAAAAGAACCTGCTTTGAGAAATGGGAAGCCGACTTATTCAGATAATAGCTTAAAATATCCTGAAATTCGCATTAACCGATAGGTATAAATGCTTTACTATGTAGTAGTAAAGCTGTGAAAACATGACGTTACAGAAAATGTTTTTAGATCTCATTGCAGAGGTCTTTGACGAGACTGTAAAAGTTGGGAGAGCTTCTCTGGATGAGGGAATAGAAAGGCTTCGACAGGAAACACTTAGAAAGGCGAAAAAAGATTTTCAATCATTAAGCGGATCAAGATTGGACCCTTACGTAGAAGCCATCAAGGGCACTGATTATTTATCCGCCGCTTTGCGTCAAATGGAAGCCGTTTCTGAAAAACCTTCTAGCGCACTTGAAGAACGCCCTAAAATTACAAATGATTATCTGAGACAGGTTGTACCTAGGTTACTCACGGAACACGGCTATGTAAGCGCAAAACTTATAAGCCCTGGAAATTCCAGACCAACCGGCAGTATGTTATCCCGGTTGTCCGAAGAGTTAGGAATAACTGCAGACCCGGAATCAAAAAAGAATGATACGCATTATGTTCCGAAGGTGAGAGAAACTGGAAAAGAAGGCGTTGCTCCTGCCACTCTCAGCGTCACATATGAATATCTACAACGTGTTGTGCCTGGAATAATTGCGGAGCACGGTTACGTCAGTGCAAGGCTTGTCGCTCCCGGCAGAACAGCTGGTCCGGCCGGCCATATGTTAGCACATTTCTCTGAACAACTAGGACTAACAAGAGATCCTGCCACAAAAAAGGGGGATGTACATTATTTAGCAATAAGACCGATGTTGACCAACGGACCGGGTGTCGGTTCAGGCCATAACATAAATCCAGATGGCAGAATTCTTTCGCAGGGCGAAAAACCTGATCCCGATTACATGGATAGAATTGCCCGATAATCGTCATCTGCGAAAATATATTTTTAACCGTAAATCTAAAATATCCCAAATTTTTTCTCAATGGGCTCAATCCCGTTTTCGGTCATTAAGAAATTAACAAACTTTCCTTCAGGCATTGAGCGATGCTTCACAATTGTCGCGCTCCTTTCGCCCATGTTGCCGGTTTTTTCTATCAAAATTATTGATTTGCACCAGTATTTCATCGCGTCGCCGC
>JACQNY010000058.1 GCA_016202795.1 Candidatus Aenigmatarchaeota archaeon | reverse complement strand
TTTATTAGATTTTTGGAGTTCATTTATGATTTCATTAATTACAAATTCTGTTGATTTTAGTTGTTCTATTAAATAAGGAATTTCCATTCTTCCATCAAAAGACGGGCCATCGTAGATAATTTCTAATTCATCTCCTCTGTCCAATATATTACCTCTTAAATCAGTCTCTTTACTCATTACCCACCAACGTCCCGATTAATTTCTACAAGTATTTTCTCGAAATTATCATGCCCAAAAACTTTTGCCGCCTTGCCCAGGCCTCCCATCTTCTGCAGCTCACCGAATTCAAAATCGTCCGCTTCTATTTCTGCTGTTGTTGCTACATGCTGCTTTATTTTTTCCAGCCAGTTTAACTGGTCTTGGTTGAACGAAACTCCCTGCTCTTTTTGCTTTCCTAGCCATTCCGCGAACCTCTTTTCCACTGTGTCCAGATACGGCTCGAGCTCCGGTGTTTTTCCCAGTTCAAATCGTATAAGCGATATGAAATCCGATATTTTGCCTGTTGAATTGCCTCTTACTTTTGTATGCTCCAGTTGCTTGTATGCTTGCCATAAAGTCGGTGTTGTCAGCACATATGGCGGCGATCTTACCTTGTTCGACAATTCTTTCAAGTCTTTCCATTTAAGTTTGCCCCTGCTTTCATAGAAAATCTGTATTGCTCTTAGCTCGCTTTTGTTCTTTTTTATGAAATCCTTGAAAGATTGCACAAGCTTTTTTGCCTTTTCAGTTGCTATCGGCGAGTAAGCAGCTTCTTCCACTACATCGACTGATGCCATATCTATGATTTGCTCGGTTTCCCTCTTGATTTCAGGCAGTCTGGTGATAAGTTTTGGATTCCCAATGAATCCCTTTATTGCTTCCTTCATGCGTTTTTGAGCTATTTTCTCGATATCTTCCTTTTCTGGCTTTTCCCCGAACTCCTTCTCAGCTTCCTCGTATATTTTATCTGGATCTATTGCAACAACAAAATCCTTTGCAAAATCCTTCAATTCCACGCCTGCTATTTCTTTTATTTCATTATTTTGTTCAGGAGTGATACGCTTCTGCAGCCGGGAAAGGCGACAGGCCATCGATGACAAATATTCTCTTTTTGGCTTTCCATATTGCATGAATTTCAAAAGCTTTTCAAATGAAACTTTTTTGCCAAGCTGTTCCAAAGGCCTGGTTTCATTAAGGTCTTTGTTCTCACAGACACCCACGGCATCTATTATTACGAACCTTTCCTTGGCCATGGCATCAGGAGTGACTGACTTAAATTCGTCATTTTTCATTACCCTGACGCCGCGTCCCTTCATCTGTTCAAAATAAAGCCTGCTCTTCACGGGCCTCATGAAGAAAACTATCTCAAGAGGCTTGATGTCAGTCCCCGTAGCTATCATGTCAACAGTAACGGCTATCCTCGGATTAAAGTCGTTTCTGAAGCTGCTTAGAAGAGAATCCTTGTTGCCTTCCGCCTTGTATGTTATTTTGGCCGCAAAATTATTGCCCTCGTTGAACTCTTCGCGCACCATTTGAACAATGTCTTCTGCATGGCTGTCGTCTTTTGCATAAATCAGGGTTTTTGGAACAAATCTCCGTCCTGGGAATATCCGCGTAGTAACGTTTTCTTTGAAAGTTCTTATGATTTTTCTGATCTGATCCTTCGCAACAACAGCCCTGTCCAGCTGTTCCGGTGTGTAAGCAACCTCATCCTCAAGGACATGCCATCTTTTTCCGCGCGTTCTGATATCACGTTTAAGGATGATTTCGCCTTTTGATATTGTCGAGCCGGTTTTTGTAATTTTTGTCCTTATGTTGTATATCGTAAAGTCAACGTTAACCTGATCCGCTACGGCCTCGTCATGACTATATTCCATGACTAAATTGCTGTCAAAGAAAGCTATGGTGCTTTTGGAAGGCGTGGCGGTTAGACCTATGGTAAACGCATCAAAATAGTCCAGGACTTGCTTCCAAAGGTTGTAAATTGACCTGTGACATTCGTCCACTATGATAAAGTCGAATTCTTCTATCGGAACCTTGGAATTATAATCTATTGGCTCAACTTCCATCCTTGGATCTGCCATGAATCCTTCATCATCTTCTCTCGTCGGGTCAAGCTGCTTTTCGCCTTTCAAGACCGAATACATTCTCTGGATTGTAGATATGCAGACCCTGCTCACACTTTCTATTTTATTAGTCTTCATATGCTGGACGTTGTAAAGCTCGGTAAACTTTCTGCCGTCTTTCGGGACTACAAAATTCTCGAATTCCTGATTCGTCTGTTTTCCAAGATTACCCCTATCGACTAGAAATAAAATTCTTTTCGCACCAGCATGTTTTATCAGATAATAAGCAAGGTTAACAGCCGTAAATGTTTTACCGGAACCGGTAGCCATTTGAATCAGAGCCTTAGGCTTTCCAAGGGCAAGGGATTCTTTCGTATTTTCTATGGCTTTTCTTTGGACAGGCCAAAGGTCTTTATTATCTATTACAGGATTAAGAGAAAGTTTAAGTCTAAGATTGGAATCCTTTCCGTGCTCTATCCAGTCTTCAAAAGTTTCTGGTGTATGGAATGCTTTAACCTCTCGACTGCGAGGTTTTGGATCCCATAGGTTGGTAAATCTAGTTTCTTTGCCGGTTGATTCATAGATGAAGGGGAGAGGCAATTCTATGGCCTCAAAGTCTTCAGGAAATCCGTCTGAGTATCTTTTAGACTGCGTCTCCTTACCTGTCAAAGTTTCTCCGGGTTTTTTGGCCTCAATTATACCGACTGCCTGTCCATTTACAAAAAGGACATAATCAGCTTCGCCAACACCCTTTCCCATCTGGAAGAATTCAACAGCTACACCTTTCGAACTTTTAGGGCTGGCAGAGCTATAATGCTGCACATCCCATCCGGCAGCTTCCAGAAGTGGATTAATCAATTCGTGACGCGCTTTGGATTCCGGGCCTGCGTGAAAGTTTGTATTTTTTGATTTAATGGACATGACATTTAACAGCTTCCTAGAAATCCTTAAATTTCGAGATTTTGCGGGTTCTGAGATGACCAAAAGAGCATTTTTTCTAACCGGTCAGCAAACTTCATTCCGATTCAAAAACTCAATCTCGCTGCTGATATTAAATAATCCCCAGAGCGGATGCGGGGCAAAGTGGATTCGATAGCGCGCGTGACATTATCCAGATTCCGATAGAAAGCCGGATATTTAGCAGCCCGTTCATATGCAGTCTCTTTCCATCTCGGGTAGAACTCCTCCATGCTTTCTATGGTATGGTCCATCAGCTCGAAATTGTCGTGTTTTACAAACAACCCTATATGCTCGATTTCATGCCCTGGGCAGATGAGTTCCGTGCCATCCTTTACGTATGTCGTCAGGAAAGCCAGAGAATGCTCGCTGTGCTCCCATTCCTGAAAGCGCACCAGCCAGATTGCCTCACTCATCAGGTCTTCCGCGAAATGGTCACCCCCGAGATTTTCCTTGAATTCTGAGAGCATTTCGGAAGTTGTCCTGTTCTCCCTTGAAAGATCCTGGAGATGGACAAGCTCTCTTAAAGCGTCTCGTTGCCGATTAATTTTGATGATTGCTGTGTCTGTGTCGTCGACGTGCAGCCCGCGACAAATAAGACAAGTCCGACTAATAAGAAAATTTTAAGGGCTTTCATAATAATCTTACCCGAGTATGCCGCCGACGAAAACCTGGCGCGGGACAAGGTAGATGCCTCGTGCTATGAGTATGAAGGCATTTATCCTGTTTATGTGCGGCGCGAATTTCTTTATTTTATTGACGAGTGCATTTTTCGAAGTCGCCAGAGCGATGCTGACTATTGTCATGACGAGCCCCATTCCTATTGAATACGCTAGGAATACGCCAATACCGCCTGTTAGGCTGCCCGATGCGAGACCGCTGACAACAACGGAAATAAATATGGGCAGGACGCAGCCGAAGGATGCAACAGCGTATATAACCCCGTACTTGTAAAAAGACAGCGAATTTGTTTCTCCCGGGTTTACCTTGCCTATATGCGTATTGATGGAAATTGTCCTTCCTGCCAGAAGGTAGCCGCCAATAGCAATTAACAGCAGGCCCAAGAAAAAGTTTATCCATGGTATCAGCTCGATTATGCTTCTGCTGATGAAGGCTATGCCTAATCCTGTCAGGGCAAAAACAGTAATGAATCCCAGCGTAGCTATTATGCCGATTGTAAGGCCGTGCAGAA
>JACQNY010000057.1 GCA_016202795.1 Candidatus Aenigmatarchaeota archaeon | reverse complement strand
GTATTTATACCATATACCTGTTTTTCGTAAAAAATTCAAGAAATTAGGATAATTTTTCGAATTATTGCACCTCATTGCACTCGGGACATCTTATGAACTGGTAGTGGGCCTTGAAGCCGCATGAATGGCATTTTATTTCGTCGCGGGTCGGAGCTTGTCTTTCCTGCGCGGCACGTTCCATCATCTGGTCTCTCATGCTCATTTTAGCCATTCGCTTTCTCTGCTGTTCATTGTCGCCTTTTCTTACAAGTCCCATATAATTACTTCCTTTTCAGATCGGTTGTTATTTCACTCAATTGTTCAAGCGCAGCTTGCAAATCCTCGACTATTTCCCCAGCTAATACATCCGGATCCGGCAGATTGTCAAGGTCATCTAAGCTCTCGTCTTTTAGCCAAAATATATCAAGATTAAGTTTATCTCTCTTGCAAATATCCTCGTATGAATAACATCTCCAACGTCCGTCAGGAGTCTTTTCTGACCATGTTTCCTTTCTTTTGTGCCTATTTTCAGGATTATAGCATTTGATAAACTCTTCGAGATCGTCTTCTTTTAGCGTCCCTTCCTTGAGAGTGAAATGTTTATTTGTCCGCAGGTCATAAAACCATATAGTTGAAGTCTGTGGCTTGTCGGAAGCAGCCTTCTTTTCGAAGAACAACACATTAGCCTTAACGCCCTGTGCATAGAATATACCTGTTGGCAGTCTCAAGATTGTATGCAAATCGCACGTTTCCATAAGCTTCTTTCTGACTGTCTCGCCTGCGCCGCCCTCGAAAAGCACATTATCAGGCAAAACTATCGCTGCACGGCCGTTAATCTTGAGGATGCTTCTTACATGCTGAAGGAAATTGAGCTGCTTATTACTGGTCTCCGTCCAAAAATCATCCCGAACGATTGTTAAGGATTGCCGTGACGTCTCTCCCTCCTCAGTCACTATAGTCTCGGAAGATTTCTTGCCGAATGGCGGATTTGTCAGGACCATGTCAAAGATCGCACCCGGATTCTTTTTTAGGGAGTCTGAAACTTCTATAGGTGATATTTCACCGTTTATTCCATGAAGATAAAGATTCATGACGCAAAGGCGAGCGACCATAGGAACTATATCGTTGCCGGTAAATGTCCTGTGTTTAAGTTGTTCCTTCTCATCCCTGTCAAGGTCATAATTCTTCAAAATGTAATTATTTGCAGACAGAAGAAAACCTCCAGTCCCGCATGAAGGGTCGTGTATTTTCATTCCTGGTTCAGGTTTCATAACCCTGACCATGGCATTAATCAGAGGTCTTGGCGTGAAGTATTGCCCAGCCCCGCCTTTCACGTCTGAAGCATTCTTTTCCAGCAGATGTTCATACGCATCGCCTTTGACATCAGTTTCCAGACTGAGCCAGTTCTCCTTGTTGATGAGTTCTACAATAAGTTTTCTCAGTTTTGCTGGATCTTGTATGCGATTTTGCGCTTTCTTGAAGATGACCCCGATTATTCCATCCTCTTTGCTCAATTCCTGCAGCAATTCGATATAATGCGCTTCAAGTTCTGCGCCATCTTTATCCAGCAGGGACTGCCAATTATATTTCTTCGGTATCGAACTTTTTTTGTTATAAGGCGGCTTGGATCGCTCGTCATCCATTTTCAAGAATAGAAGATAAGTCAGTTGCTCGACGTAATCGCCGTAAGACAGGCCGTCATCCCTAAGAATGTTGCAATAATTCCAAAGTTTGTCGCTTAGTTGTTTTGCTTCTGTCATGCTGCCACCTTTATTAACTTGCCCTCGAATGCGCTTTTCAATATGGATTTTTGTAAACGTGCGGCGCGCTGGAGATTGGTGGACACCACTGATTCCAACTCCTCCACCACGCTCAACCGCCGTTCCACTTCCGCCACGATTCGCGTCTGCTCGGTGAGGGGTGGCACGGGAATCGGCAATTCAATGAATGCCTCGCGTGTAAAATGCTTGATGGTGCTACCCGTAAAGCGACGTTCCAATCCACCCGTCAGCGCAAGCCGTTCGAGCAACCACACAAGGAGGCGTGGATCGAATGGAATGTTGAAGCGAACACGGTGAATTGCCTTTTGATACTTCATTTCTGGCAGGTGGCCCGACCAAACGGTCGCACGTCCTGGTTCTCCACCTTCACATACCAAAACGTCGCCGGCTTTTAGACCATATCGTTCGAGTTCGTCCTCCTTAAAATACATTTCACGCAAATCATCCGTGTCGGTCTTACCCCATCGCACATTGACGTTACGCAGATATGGCAGTTTGCGTCCGCTGACGTGTTTCGCTTTGTCGAGCATCTTACCAAGTCTGACTTCGGCAATTTCGCCAAGTGGTCTCTGCTGCCAATCGCCTTCGCAAGCAGCCTTGAGAACGGCGGCGCGGTAGCGTTTGAGGTTGGCCTGCACCCGCCGCAATGCCGCTACTCCTTCATCCAGCCG
>JACQNY010000061.1 GCA_016202795.1 Candidatus Aenigmatarchaeota archaeon | reverse complement strand
CAGTTAAGTTCCTGCAGCTGCTTGAATATTCTGTCTGCAGCAGCCGGTGTTTGTGTATCGACAAATAATGCATCTGGATTCTCTGCTTTTAGCTTTATCAGTATTGATCTGAAGTCTGTCGTCCCTGTAGCGAATTCTTCTTTCACCGTTGTTCCGCCAAGCCCTTCAAAGTTCACTTTAAACGCATTGTATATGCCAAGAGGGTAATCAAGCTGTTCCTGAATAAATGCTACCTTTTTCCAGCCTCTGCTGTCTGACACTTCTGCCAATACTTTTCCTTGTGTCGCATCGCTTGGGTAGTCTCTTGCAAAGAATTTGCTTTTCCCAGTGAGCGCAGGGCTGCTGGCGCCGAGGGAGAATAAAAACACTTTATTTTGCGTGGCTATTGGTTCTGCTCCTAAAGTTTCGCTGCTGCAGAAGCCGCCTAAAACTACTTTGACTTTATCCACATTTACCAATTTTTGCATTGATGTTGCCCCGTCTTTGCCGTTGCATTTTCCGTCTTCGTAAATAATTTCCATCACGATTCCGCCTTGCGCATTTATTTCTTCTGCTGCCAAAGCGACCATGTTTTGGGCAGGCAGGCCATAGACAGCTGCATCGCCAGTTAGTGGCCCAAGGAAGCCGATTTTCAACTGCGTTTTTGCGTAAGGCTCTGATTTGCCGCTTCTGATTATTCTTATTTCAAACTCAGCTTGCTTGAGGTCGCCATCTTGGTCAAACTCAATTGTCGAGAAGGACACGCCTCTCTTGTAAGAAGTTTTTGCCAGTTCATTCTTTATCGCTTCTTGGTTTGTGCCGGCTTTCTTCATGGCTTCTGCTAAAATGTAAACCGCATCATATGTTATTGGCGTATACGCGTAGACGTTCTTCCCAGTTTCGGATTTAACCCGCGCTTTGAATTCCTCGGGGTTATTTATCTTCGCTATTGTAAATAAGGTGCCTTCCGAACCAGGCGCGGTGAAAACCTCGTCAGCTTCGAACCCATCGCCGCCTATTATAGGAACATTCACATTAAGCTCTTTCATCTGACCAAGTCCAGCTGCTCCGGTTCCGGGATAAACTGGAAAATACACGACTTCAGGATTTGCAGCCTTTGCTTTAGTGATTACTGTCCGCAGGTCGCGCACGTCCTGCGCAACCGCCTCGTCGAAGACAACCTGTCCGCCTAATTCAGTAAATGTTTTGACAAAAACATCATTGATGCCTTTTCCCCAGTCATTTTGTACATAAATTACCGCAGCTTTCCTTTTGTCCATTTCATTGAAGATGTATTCAGCGACGAATTTCCCCTGAAAAGCGTCGGAAGGATAGTTCCTGAATATGTAATCGCCGATTTTAGGCAGGTGAGGCGCAGAGCCCCACTCTATTGTCGGCACCCCTGCTTCCTGCGCAACAGGCAGCGCAGCGCCTCCTGCCGCAGAACATAGAGGCCCTAAAATGGCCGTAACTTTGTCAACATTGACTAACTTCTGGAATGCATTCACGCCAAAAGGGGAGCATTTGTCATCTTCGACAACGATTTCAATCTTTCGGCCATTTATTCCGCCTGCGTCGTTTATTTCTTTGACAGCAAGCTCGACGCCACCTAATACACCTTCGCCAAACGACGCACCCTCTCCTGTCAGCGGAGCCGAAACGCCAATTTTTATCGTCTCGCCCGAACTTATTGGCCTGTTTAGCAGTACAGCTGCTCCGCCAATAATAATTATCAATACGACAAGAATTCCAATTATATGAAATGGTTTCATTTTCTCAAACCCCGATATTTCTTCGTGTAATTCTGAAGCTTGACGTGTAGAAGGAAAAGAATCCAATAGTAGCGCCTACTTTATCCAAGTTGCCGAAAAAATAATCGGAATCCGTGAATGCTTTCATAACGTTCGGCACAGCAGTATTTAGATAAGGCGTATGATCGGCAAGTTCTCCGACTAACGCAGCGAATGCAATGTAACCGGCTGCATCTGCCATTTTTCCTAGGAATGACCACATAACATCAAAAACAGAATCGTGATTTCGGAAAAATGTCATATCTACACCCCAGTTGGCTTTCATTCAAACTCCTTGGCGATAACGTCCATGGTGCTCGAGTCGGACTAATCGAAATGGTCCTGCTTCTGCCACAACATCTGGGCTATTTGCGCGCTCATAAGCATCCTCTTGCCTTCTATAGTCATGCCGAACCCGCAGCGCCGTCGCAGACTGAGGGTCCCAGACAAGTGAATCGGCCCATTCAGGTTGCACGTCAAGCGCCGGATAATTTTGCGCAGCTGGCATGACCGCTATGCGTTGTTGTCCAACAGCCAAAGCGCCTGGGCGCCCATAATTATGAAGTGCCTTCTCATTTTGGTCTGTTTTCATGTCATCACGCTGCCATCTGCAATTGCCATCTCGGATCAAGCTTTAGTTTAGAGTGTTTGGATTGAAGAGATCGCAAATAAGAATAAAGTCGATTTTGGTATTCATTCATAGCGCTATCTGTTCTGTCTAGGCAAACCCACTCGCCTTGCGCGAAGATGTTGAGTGAGTCGACGTTTCCATTAAGTCCAGTTTCTTCCGCGTCCAGTGCCCGCGAAACGAATACCCTCAATTCTGCCCTTGGATTGTTTTCAACGCCCTGATTGTAAGGATCAATAAAAGTGGCAATAATTTGCCTGCCGTCATTTAGCGTTCTGACGAGTCTGTAAATGCCGCAGACAGCGTCTCCGCCATTCACGCCATTTTCTCTTACGTATTGGGCAAACCGTCTTGATGTTTGCATAACCACACCCTGCAGTTGGAAGAAGTTGCTTCGCAACTTCAATCTTTTGTCACTATCT
>JACQNY010000060.1 GCA_016202795.1 Candidatus Aenigmatarchaeota archaeon | reverse complement strand
TAAAACGGGCGCGTAGCTCAGCTTGGTAAGAGCGTTCGACTGATAATCGAAAGGTCCTCGGTTCAAATCCGAGCGTGCCCAATAAATTCAACCGTTTAGTTTTAGAAGCGTCCACATGCGCCTTAATTCTTCAGCAGTAATCTGCCCGGGGGCGGATTTTTTATCGTCCGACAAAGAAGCGAATGTGAGATAACCGCCAAAGGCAGGTCCGTAGATTCTTGTAATTATTCCTTTTTCTCCCATACAAATTCCTATGATGTCTTTGCCTTCCGAACTGGCTTGTAAAATCAAATTTAACATTCGTACGCTGTCTTGGTAACTGTTTGCCATCGTAGCGATTTTCACCACATCCGCCCCGGAATCAACGATATTTCTGTAAATTTCTTGCAGATCATCGGGCGTTCTGCCTAAATGGTGCGAAACAATCAATTTTGTGGATTTTCTCGGTATGCGCCTGAAACAATTTAATTCCACATCCACATATTCCGCCCCAAGATCAGCGGCTTCTTCCAAGTATGCGAACCTTTCGTCTTCCGAACCGTGAAATTCGCCGCCTTCTCCAGCCACCCGGTTAGTTACAATTTTTGGAAGCGGCGAACTGGAAAGAAGTCTTTTCAGATCCGGCCTTTTCATATAGTCTATTCTGAGTTCAAGTATGTCAGCCACGCCAGAAGCCCTTTCAATGTCATAAAGGGCTTCTTCCATGTTGCGCGCAATAATCGGTACCGCGATTTTCATATGTCTTTTATTGTTAGGCAATTTTATAAGCCACCGCTTCTCGGCGAAAGTTGAGGATAAAATCGATGGTAGAAAACGTAGTCTGTACAAACCCGCTCCAGCCATTTTTCATAGATATAAGCGAATGAAGAAAACACATTTCAGTTTATTTTGAAGTTCTTGTCCACGAGAAGGTGTACAGAAAACCCTAAAAAGCCGAATATCGCAAGCATCGAAGCTTTCAACAGCTCGTCCCAAAGGAGCATTCCAATCACGAAAAGAAACACGCCATAGACGGCAGCCGACTTGAAGTTATGGAACGGCCTGTCGTGTATGGAGTATAGCGGCTTGGCCCTTCCCGCTATCACATAATAAATTACGATAGGCGCAAAAAACAGCAGCGTATACTTCTCTTGCCATTTCCAGTCTTTGCGTTTGTCGTTCGTTTTTTTGACCAAATACCCCACGTCGGGCAGGAAGTTGCTGTACAGGAATATCAGCAGTGAAATAAAAAGCGGGGCAAAGATGCGTACCTGAAATATGAAGCTTGCCAACAGGTAGAAAACGGCTATGGGTAGGATTATTCTTTTGAACGCCCAGCTTGCAAACCCAAAATGTTCCTTTATCTCATCCTCGATCTTTTTGAAAGTTGCAAAAGAGGGGAGCTTGCTGGAAATCAGGTTATCCCAGTACTCCGAGAGTTTTTTCCGGGTTTTTCTCATACGGCTTCGAAAATAATTCGCCTTCTAGTTAATTAATGCTTGTAACCTTTTCAGGGCCTCTACAAATTTAAACAACTAAGGAAATAATCATATTGGTAATATGCCGGAGCAATGTCCCAACTGCCAAAACAATATTTATTTGGTCCAATCTTCCCCGACAGTCATACTTCTTTGCAAAGGCTGCGGCACTTTTTTTAACGCGGCTTTGCAGGCTGTAGGCGATTTGAAAATGGGCTTGGACATGAGTCGTGTCGATTCAAGCTCCGCAGCCGCAAAACCGCAGATTTTGGAACAAGAGCCTGTGAAGGAAATTCAGGAAGAACAAAAAACAGAGCAGCCCGTAAAACGCACGGAAAATATGGCTTCCTTTTTGTCGGGAAGCGGGTTTTCTTCCGAGTTCGGCTGTCCGAAATGCGGCAGCGGAATGAAATCAATGGCGAGCCCGGTAACCGGAAATATATTATATACATGCGCAAAATGCGGATACACCGGCACGGTTTACGTGAAGAAATGATCAGACTTTCAGCACTACGCCTTCTTTGACAGCCTCTTGGACAATTCCAATCTCTTTTTTCCTTTTTTCAAATTCTTCCAGGGTCAGGCAGATGGCATCAACGCTGAACTTGCCCTCGGTCAGCTTTATGACTTGTACCATCCTTTCGTGCCAGTCATAATCGCGGAATTTTTCTGAAACAATAAGAAAGTCATAGTCGCTTTCCTCTAGATAGTCACCTCTGGCCCGTGAACCGAACAAGAGTATCTTGGACGGGCGAAATTTTTTTTCACTCTAGTAAGAAATTTTCTTATTTCACTCGTTTGAGCAGCCACGGCAACAACCTCCCTGCCGATTTCAACACCCTTTCAGCTCTGTTTTTCCCGTACAGCTTTGCAGGCATACCCCCTGCTATGTCTGGGTATCTAGTGACAACGGATTCTGGGGTGAGTTCTCCGGAAATTTCACGCAGTTCAGTGGGTAAACCAAGCATTTATGCGCATGCATAATAGTCGCCAGCTTTGAAACAGTTGTTAGCAGTTTTCATATCAGCAACAGCTTGCCCGACCCAGTTGCTGGTTTCAGGTCTTATAATATAACTTGTTCTGGCTGGTAAAAAGCTTTTATCTTACTTCTGCACCCTGCCCCACATCCTTGTCCGGTTTTAACACAACAACCCGCCCGTCCTTCTCTGCAGCTAACATCATACATTGCGATTCAAGCCCCATGAATTTAACGGGTTTTAAATTCACGACGACAACGACATCCTTTCCGATCAGATCTTTAGCGCTGTAAAACTTGGCCATGCCTGCAATACATTGGCGCGTTTCGTTTCCGATGTCGATCTGCAGCTTCAATAAATTTTCTGATTTCGGCACGCTTTCCGCAGACATTATCTTTCCGATCCTTATGTCCAGTTTTTTAAAATCCTCTATACCGACCATCTCTTTTACACCTCCCAGTTTTTCAATGCGCTTCTTGATAGCGTCGTCTTCTACTTTATTGAAAAGTATTTCCGCTTTGTTTATCCTGTGGTTCGGTTTTATTTTTATTTCGGACGCCGATCCCCATCCGTCTTTCTTTACGTTGAGCATATCCAATATTTTTTTCGATGCAAAAGGCAGGAACGGTTCTAACAATATTGCAAGCGTTCTACAGGCGTTCGCGCACAAGTAAATGCACGTTTTATTGTTCTTGTTTTTCCAGGGCTCCTCGGACTGGAAGTAGCTGTTGCACACGCTTGAGAATTCAAGTATTTTCTTCAGCGCGCGGTCTGTGTGGTTTTTATCCAACTGTTCGCCGACAAGTTCGGGTATTTTTTCTACCCACGCGACAAGTTCTTCTTTTCTTTTTAACGAGTTTGCGTCCAAATTTTTCTCGTCCTCCGGTTTCGGCACAACCCCGTCGAAATGCGAGTTTATGAACGTTAAAGTGCGGTTAACGAAATTCCCTATGTTCGCAACCAGTTCGTTGTTTATTTTGGACTGGAATTCTTTCCAGTCGAAATTTATGTCATGCTGCGAGTACGTGGTTATCGAAGATAAATAGAAACGCAAATAATCCGCTGGAAACTCGTTCAAAAAATCCTCCAGCGAAATGTACCAGCCCCTGCTTTTCGAGAACTTTTTGTTCTGCAGCATCAAATAACCGTGTGTGGGTATGTAATCTGGCTCTTTGAATTGCTTGGTTATCAGGCGTATCGCAGTCATGAACAAATAATGGTGATAAACAATGTCCTTGCCGATGTAATGGTAAATTTTAGCCGAGTTCCAGAATTTCTTCGCTTTGCCCTCGTCGCCGAAATATTTTATCGCAGTTGATGCGTAACCGATTGCGTTGTCAAACCAGCCGTAGAAAACCTTTTTCTCGCCGCCCGGTACCGGCACGCCCCACGATATGTCGCGTGTTATATCCCAGTCCTTCAAACCCTCGTCTATCCATTTCAAAACATAATTTTTCACGTCTTCCTGCAAGTTGTTGTTTTTCGCCAGCCAACTGCGAAGCTCTTTTGAAAATGCTGAAAGTTTAAGGAAGTAATGTTCGCTTTTTTTCGTAACCGGCCTTCTATTACAAATCGCGCAATGCTCGTTTTTTATTTCGCCGGGCTCGAAAACGCGCCCGCATTTTTCGCAGCCGTCGGAATATTGTTCCTCGGCGCCGCAATATGGGCATGTTCCTTTAACATAACGGTCCGGAAGGAATTTTTTGTCAAACTCGCAATACGATTGTGACACAATTTTTTTGAAAACAAAGCCTTTTTCATCGAGCAAGTTAAAAAATTGCTGTACTAATTTTACGTTTTCAACCGAGCTTGTTTTGTAGAAGATGTCAAAGGAAATGCCGAGTTTTTTAAAGTCTTTCTGGTCGCGTTCATTCCAGAACTTCACGTAATCTTCTGGCTTTTTGTTCTCCTGTTCGGCCTTTATCAGTATCGGTGTTCCGTAATCGTCGGAACCGCAAAGAAAAAGCACTTTGTGGTTGGTCGAACGCAAGTAACGTGCCAAAATATCGGCCGGCAAATAAGTTGATGTTATATGACCGAGATGTATTTCGCCGTTGGCGTAAGGCAGCGCGGACGTTATAACTACATTTCCAGCCTTGGCTAAACGAACTACTCGGACGGGAATCTTGTCATCAAAAGTGACCACCAGTTTAATTGATTAGGTAGAACGGTATATTTAACTTTAATGAAATTCGAGGAAGCGTCGGACATCAGGGAAGCCGTTGAAAGGATAGTAACCGCGCTTGGCATGGAACGCATAGACACGAAAAGGCTTTTTTGTATGCGTAGTCGCGGTTCGAAAGGCCGCTCTATAGCAAGGATCTGGTCTATGCCAAAGATCTGGCAGAAAGCCATGGGAATAAAAGCCCATTATGTCATAGAAGTCATCTCAGAGCGTTTTGACCGCCTAAGTTTTGAAGAGCGCGAAAAAACGCTTATCCACGAGCTAATGCACATACCCAAGGGGTTTTCCGGCGGGCTAGTTCCGCATAACTGCTTTGGAAAAAGAATAAACCACAAGTCTGTGGACAAACTTTTCAGGGAATACAGGCAGAAATTGGAACTTAAATAACTAACCGTTGACACATGTTCTATGAGGTTTAACGTCCTGATATTGGCATTTGCCGTGTTATTGATTGTTCCTAGCGTTGCCGCAGCCCAGGATTACACAAGTCCTTCGGTAATGCGAATAGAGCAGAACACAACGCCGTCGCCGATAATTTTTCAGAATTATTCTTACATTGACAGGCCGTTCGGCGACATCACATCAGTCGTAACCGTGGGCTCTTATTTATCAGGAGAGAACGTCGTCCACGAAATGACGGTCAATATGTCAAACGCGAACAATCGTTATGCTGCCGTAGGCTTCAAAGCGTCTTATTGCAAAATCGGAACTACGGATTGTCGGCCATTCGTTTGTGATTACTACTCCGGCGATATCCCGCTTCAACCAAAAGAATCAAAGCAAAAATCCTGCGTTATAACAGCCAGCGATTGCGCAGGTCGCGAAATAAGAATCGAGTATTCGCTGCACGGCGTTATCGGAACCGCAGCCACGAATACGGTCGCCAAATGCCCGCAAAAATTCTGCGACCAGATAACAACGTCGATAAAAGCGCCCGGAATATCTTACTTGGGAGATAAAATATCGGCTGAAGGTTACATCAGCGAAATTAACGGTGAAGGCATACCGTCGCCGGTCACGGTATCGTTAATCGGTTACGATATAAAAACAAACTCAAACGATTTCGGTTATTGGAGCGTTCCTTTGGAAATTAAAAAACCCGGTTATTATGAATTGTCCGCGGTTTCGGAAAGCTGTGGTCGTTTTTCCAAAACACAAATTCAGGTGTTTCAGCCAAAGGAAATTACGAAAACAATTGTTGTTGTTTATCCCAAAAGCATTGACGTCGAATCCGGCGGAAACGCTTTGTTAGCGATTCAGACAAACAGCGACGAAAAGATCGCCGTTTCGATAAGCGGTGTGCCTGAAGAATGGGTCGAGCCAACAGCATTTTCGATGTCCCGCGGCGTAAAATTTGTTTATATATCGCCGAAGGCCGGGGGCAGTTATACTATCAATGTGCGAAGCGGGTCGGAAGAAAAAAATGTCAGCCTTTTCGTGGCTGCAAAGCCAAAAGGCGAGGTTAAAAGGGAAAATAACCCCGCGGCCCTGTTAGTATTGCTTATGGGCGCGCTGTTTTTGCTGGGGTCTAAAAAAGCCAGACAGCCGACCGGGAAAAATAAGGAGTACATGGATAGTGTGAAAAAGGAAATAGAAAGCGCGGCCCGCGTTTTTTAGTTGCGCGCTTTCGGAACCGAGAAAACACATTCCAAGCGTTTTCCTGTCTTTTCTTGCGAATAGATATTTAAGCTTTAGGATCTTCGTAATGCATAGGCGATATTATTGAAAAAAACAGTCCTTTTGATTTTACCGTTAGTATTTTTGGTCCTGTCCTCGGGTTTCGTGTCCGCAAGCAAAGTAAGCATCGCACCAACTATAACAGACATGGGCGCCTGCGTTATGTCTTTCACAAACCAATTGGTCAGGGTAACAAACGTCGGAACAACCACAGACACTTACCGGTTAAATTCTGATTCAAACATGGTAACATTCGCCGGCTGTACAGCTGGAACCGTCAGCAACAATGAACTTGTTTTGGCTTCGGGCGAGACCGCATTCTGTTCCGTTTTTATCAACCCATTAAACAACACAGAACCGCAAAAACATCCTATAACTCTTAATGCAAACTCCGAGTCATCCGCAGATACGGGCTCGGCAAAAATCAATGTTGATGTGCTAAGGTGCAATGCCGTATCGATTACAACGCAGGAAAACCTCCAAGTTTGTGCGCGTGAGAAATTTTCAACCCCAATAATAATAAAGAACACCGGAAAATTTTCGGAAACGTTTAACATATCCGCAAACGCGCCCGTAAAATTCGACGACAGTAAAGTCATGCTTTCGCCGGGACAGTCTAGGATAGTGAATTTCGAAGGTTATTATGAAAAAGTTTCCAATAACACGATAAAGCTCGTTGTCAAGTCCGAAAATTCTTTTGCATCGGCCGAATCGAAACTTGACATAAATGTAAACGAGTGTTTCAATTTCGTTGCATCGATGGCCCAGGCAACAGGCCCGATGTGCATGAGAAAGCCTGCGGCATTCGATTTAAACATAAAGAACACGGGAAGCAAAGCCGATGTTTTTGTGGTTGACGCCGGCAAATCCGGAATTAGCCAAATATCTCTTAATGCCTCACAGAACGGGACAGTTAAAATAAGCTATGACCCTGAAAAGGAAGGCCGTTTCCGCTTTAACGCTTCTGTAAAATCCGTGGGCAGCGATGTTTCAAAAGCCGTTTATCTGGACTCGGAGGTGAAAGAATGTGCGGCAGTTTCATTGTCAGCGCCCGTTTCAACCGCCGCAATATGCAATGAGGAGGATTTCACTTATACAATTGATGTTAACAATACGGGCGTCTATACGGAAAGTTACGACATAAACGCAACAAAAGGAGTTCTTAGCGTGAACAAATTAACACTGCAACCCGGTGAAACAAAGGCGGTTTATCTGAAAGTAAATACGACAGGTCTTCAGGAAAACAAGACCAACGAGATGGCGTTGACAGCGTCTGCGGGATCGATGAAACAGAGCGTAAAACTTTTGACGACCGTGAGTCCGTGCCACGCCGCATCAATGAAAATAATCCCCCAATCGCTTACAGTATGTTCTCCAGACAAGGCGTCGTTCAAGGTGGAAATAAACAACAACGGACGAAAGCCAGAGACGTTCTCAGTTTTTGCGGCCGGCAACAAGATAGCCGATAACCTTTTGATAGCGAAAAACGCAACAAAGAGCCTCGAGTTTGTTGCCAATTACAGCAATGACACTGGAATTTACAGAATCGACGCAGAGGCCGTTTCTGACAGCCTCAACATTAAATCCGCCGGAGCGTTGGTTGTAAAGGATTACAATACCTGTTACGGGGCTGTATTAATTGCGAAAGACGCGAAAAAGGACATAAAACCTTCTGACAGGGATTTGCAAGAACTTCAACTACGCAACACAGGCATAAAAACACTGAATTATATTTTGCAAGTTGTGGGCCCGCAATGGATGGCAATCGGCATAGGAAACATAACATTAGAGCCGAATGAAACTGGAAAGGTTTACCTGTACTTGGCTCCTCCGTTCGGGACAAAAATAGGAAACTACAGCACTACGGTAATCGCGATTTCGGAAAAGGGCGTTTCGTCCAATGCGGATTTCACAGCAAACGTTGTCGGGTCAACCACAACTTTAAAGGCGGTTAACACAACCACGACCTTGCCGCCCCAGGCAGGCGGCCAGCGCAGGACGGTTGTCATAGGGATAATTCTGGCAATCGCGGCTATACTCATTCTGAGGTATATATTTACAAGCAAGTAAGCCCAATAATAATATTTAATACCAATCTGAATATTATCAAGCGTGTTTGAAATGCAGACTTTGAACAGTTCCAAAAGATCAGGCTATTCAACAATCGAAGCGCCGCTAAACCACCTAGGTATAATCATGGACGGAAACAGGCGTTTCGCCCAAAAATTGATGCTTCAACCGTGGAAAGGCCATGAATGGGGAGAAAAGAAAGTCGAGGAAGTTCTGGACTGGTGCAAGGAATTTGGGATCAAAACAGTCACGTTTTACACGCTTTCACTCGAGAATATCGCAGGCCGCCCGAAAACAGAACTGGATTATTTGTACAAACTGATGGAAAGGGTCGGCAATGAGGTCCTGAAAAACAAAAAACACGCCGTGCACAAAAACAGGATGAGGGTGCGTATTATCGGCAGGACATCCTTTGTCCCGCCGAAGCTGCAAAAACTTTTGGCAAAGATCGAGTCTGTAACTAAGAATTACGAAAATTACGAGGCTAATTTCGCAATCGCGTACAGCAGCCGCGTGGAAATAATCGACGCTGTAAGAAAGATAGCCAAACTGGCAAAAAGTGGAAAAATCGATGCCGCAAAAATCGACGAGTCCGTAATCAAGGAAAATCTGTACAACCCGGACATGACAGATCCTGATCTCATCATAAGAACCGGGGGCGAGAAGCGGTTAAGCAATTTTTTGATGTTTCAATCGGCATACTCGGAACTGTTTTTCACAGACACGCCGTGGCCGGAATTTTCCAAATCGGATTTCGTCGCAGCAATAAACGACTTTAACCAGAGAAAGCGCAGGTTCGGCGCATAAAAACGTTTACTTTTTCGTCAGCGGACATTTAAAACATACTTAAATCATTTACTGTTTTATGGTATTAATGAGTCTTCAAAAAACACCGTCGACCACAACACTTATTCTCCCACCCGCCAGTTCAATTCATCCTACACTGGGAATCGTTTACAGGCCTGCGGGTCATCGAATCGAATATTTTACTACGATGACAAGAACAGGAAAGAATTATTACGATTCCGAAGTTGGGATTTCAGACGATTCAAGAATGTCCACAGCAGCGGAAGAATTAGCAATTCAACTTGACTTGGAAAAAACACACCAAGACCCGAGAAAAGCCGCCGCATTCGATGATTTGTTTGGCAGAAACGATTCCCATTGGTACGCTTGGCAATGGACAAAGACGGGCTTGCGCGTACCGAACGGGCAGGACCCAACTGAATACGAAACAGACCGTCAGGGCAGGAAATACTGGGTGAGGGAAGTTCTGGCAGGCAATGAAGTTGTCGGAAAAATTCCGGTTCCCGAAGGCAACGGGCGTGTCGTCGTCGAATGGGACGAGGTTTTCGGCATTCCGAGAGCTACAAAGGAGATAGGCTGGCCGCATAGGCGTTACACGACTCATTTTCGGTTCAATCCAAATCCTAAAAAGGATGACACATCAGGTCATTATGACGTCGCTGTCGGGCGTAGGAGCGGCTGGCCCCACGATGTGATGGATAGGTGTCTAGTCGTTAGCGCGGACTTCGAGCGCTCGCTTGCGAATTCGGATGACGGCTTCCGTACGATTCGGGGTTCATTGCCGAAAATTGAACCTCATGTTTAACAAACTTCTTAAAGACCGCTGACCTCATATAAGTCATGGAAAAAATAACAAACTCCGATAAAGTCTTGCTGCTCGGGAAAAGCGATTTCCTGGTCGACGTCAGCAAAGGTTTATTTCATACCAATCACGGAACAATAAACCTTTCAAAGCTTGTAGGAAAGAAATTCGGCGTGAAAATAAAATCTTCGAAAGGCGAACTGTTTTACGTATTGAGGCCGAACATAAACGATTTTTTAGACAAGCGTTTAGCCAGATTGCCGCAGATAATTTCGCTTAAGGATTGTTCTTTGATAGCGGGTTATACAGGTTTATCATCGGGTTACCGCGTTGTCGAAGCCGGCACAGGTTCTGCGTTTCTAACAACGTTCATGGCTAACCTGGTAAAACCGGACGGAAAAATATTCACTTACGAGCTGCGGACAGACTTTTTCAAGTCGGCAAAAAAGAACATCGACGATTCCAGCTTGTCGGCATTCATCGACGCAAAGAACAAAGACGTATCAAAAGGCTTCAGGGAGAAGGACGTCGATTTAGTCGTCTTGGATATGATTGGCGCAGAAAAAATAGTTTCGAAAGCACGCAAAGCCTTGAAGAGCGGCGGTTTTTTAGTTGTCTATAGTCCGTACATCGAGCAGGTTAAAGTAGTTTGCGCTGCGATTGAAATGGAAAGTTTCGTTGACGTGCGAACAATAGAATGCCTTGTGCGCGATTACAAAATAACGCGCGACTTCTCAAGGCCAAACACAACGATGCTCGCGCACACAGGCTACATAACATTCGCGCGCAAGGTTTAATTTTTTCGCCACAGCGATTCGAAAATAAATATTATCACAGACATTCCGACGCCCTCGGCAAAAGTTACCGTAAGCGGAACACCGCTGATGATAACAGAATCAATCGCTGGGTTGTAGTTGTAGAAACTCAGGCTTATTGCGGTGGCATCAAACACAAAACCGACAGCCGAGCCGAAAAACATGAAATTCAGAAACCTCATGCTGCGCGTGTGCAATATCACCAAGGACATCAAAAAAACGCAAATTATCAGGAACCAGTACCATGTTGAAGCTACGTCCATCTTGAAAGCCTCCCGTAGACTTTGTTGGCAACGAAATAAACCACGATCATGTAATTGAAATAATTCACGATTGTGAACGCGCTCGCCCCAAAAAAGAACGGCCCTGCGCTGTAATCCCAGAAACCCAT
This sequence comes from Candidatus Aenigmatarchaeota archaeon, assembly GCA_016202795.1. Taxonomy (GTDB): domain Archaea; phylum Aenigmatarchaeota; class Aenigmatarchaeia; order JACPZZ01; family JACPZZ01; genus JACPZZ01. Next base: position 6,970 of record JACQNY010000060.1, on the reverse strand, counting down.
GAACCTGCCGGCAGGCTCGCCGAACATGGCGCAGAAAACAGTAAACGCTCCCAAGGCTGCGTAACGGGCGGCTTGTTTTCTTTCCATCCATAATATGGCGGCAGGAAACAAGGTTGACAAAATAACGTACTGGAAATAATCAACCATAGATTAACCGAATGAAGTATACCGATACAGTATACTTCTAATTAATACTATCTGCACCATAAATATAATCATGATCGAGCGCATAACAGCCTACGGCCACAACTGCGTCACTTCAAAACACGACACGACACTGGAATTGACAAAGGACAAGAACATGACATGGGAAGGCCATTGCATTGTCGGCGTTCGCTCGGACAAGTCATGCCACGATTTATCAGACGGCCTGAAAAACGCGATAAAGAACGGAAAGCGATTAACCATAAAATTAAAATGCGGCACAGGGTCAGATACAATAATCGCTTACGGCCACCCTCACATTACGCTAAAGGACAGGAAGGATATTGTAATAAGAAAATCGGGCTTCGTTGATGACCGGACGCTGGCTGTCCATGCGACCAAATCGTCGAACAGCCTTGACCGCGATCTGGTAAGGAATTTAAAAAACCCGAGGCAGAAACTGGAAGTATTGATAGAATACTGAGTTGTTTTCAATGTTGTGCGACAACTGTGAAAGCGGGCTGAGAAAAAACTGGAAATTCTGCCCTACGTGCGGGGCTGAAATAGTTCACGAGGACATTTTCATCAGCCTCGGCAACGTATTAAAAAGCATAACAAAGGAAATAGAATCGTTCGAGGAACCTAATAACTATAGCGCGCTCGAAGAACCATTGGAAACAAACATTCATGAAAAAAGAAGCCGCGCCCCGCGCAAAAACAACGCAAACATTAAAGAGCCGAAGGTGGGGATAAAGAATCTCGGTAACAGGATCATTTTTGAGTTAAAATTGCCAGGCGCCGACCCGGACGAAGTCCAGTTAACAGAACTTGACGAATCTTTCGAGATAAAGGCGCACGCAAACAACGCGTCCTATTTCAAAATAATAACCGTCCCGCAGGGCTTCTCGTTATCAGACCAGTATTTTGAGAACGATAAACTTGTTCTGGAGTTCGTTGCGTAGCTTTAATTCGGGTTAACGAATTAATTTTATGCGGCAAAAAAAGCCTACGTGGCAGCGAGAGCTCACATTAGAGCGGATCAGGCGGTTATTCGAACTGGCCGAGGAATCGCATCGTGAAAAGACCGGTATGGCAAATCGGTATGTAGAACTAGCAAGAGAAATGGCTATGCACTACAAAGCGGGCATGCCCAAGGAGTTCCGAACGCGTTTTTGCAGGAACTGCGGCGCTTACCTTTCAGCTGGTTCAACATCAACCGTACGGACGAACCCGGCGAAAAAAGCAGTAGTAATCAAGTGCAACAAATGCGGGAACGTTAAGAGGTTTCCGTACGGGAAACGAAAAAAGTCGGTTTAAACCATATATATTATTAACCGCACTATTATGGAGAGTGAATTTGATGGACGCGAGAAACAAGGACCCGCAAAAACTGGTTAACGCAACAGCTGAAAAGTTGTCAGAGATGAAAGAACTGGTGCCTCCAGCATGGAGCAAATTCGCTAAAACAGGGACTTCAAAGCAGCGCAATCCGGATTCGCAGAACTGGTGGTCTGTGCGCGCAGCCTCGATTTTGAGGCGCATTTACATTGACGGGCCGGTCGGCACGTCGCGCTTAAGGACAGTCTACGGTTCAAGGAAGCACCGCGGAACGCAGAGGGAACATTTTTACAAGGCTTCGGGCGCTGTTATCAGGAAAATGCTCCAGCAACTCGAATCAGCAGGCATGATCAAGAAAGTTGACAAACCCAAAAAAGGCCGGTTAATAACGTCTAAGGGCCAGAAGTTTCTTGACAACCTTGCGAAAACGGTTTGATCGCGCAGCTTTAAAACCGAAGCATACCGATACAGTATACGGTATGCTTCTAGCTGCTAAGCTAAACGCAGCCTGAATTGTTAATAGAAGGTTATTATATGGCCGACGACGAAGCCGCGATGAGGAAAAACATCCTTTCAAGGATGCTTTCAAAAGACGCCCACGAAAGATTATCGCGCGTGCGGGCCGTGAAACCGGAGCTCGCAAGCCAAATCGAAAATTACATGGTTACGCTGTTCCAGTCAGGCCAGATTAAAACCGAAATAACCGACGAGCAGTTAAAACAAATACTTGACAAGGTAACGCAGAAAAAGGAATTCAATATCAGAAGGGCTTGACATGAGCAACGTTAACAGGATCAGCAAGAAGAGAAGATTAGCAAGAATCGGAAGGATCTCCGACGCACCCCGCTGGGCTGACATACGTAAATTCGGACTTAAGAGAGCGCGCACGAGAAGGATACGCGTTGATAAGATAAAGAAATGGAGAAGGAGCAGGTTGAAGCTATGACAGATGAAAAAATTTACGACATCCCTCTCAGGAAATTCTATACCGAATCGGCCAGCAAGAAAAAGGTTCCTCACGCTGTTAAGGGCGTTCGGGAGTTCATTGCCAAAAGAACAAGATCACAGAACGTGTTGTTAAGCACAGACGTAAATGAGCTGCTCTGGTCGCGCGGGATATCGCATCCGCCGGCAAAAATACGCGTCAAGGTGAGAAAAGACGGTGAGAAAGTAATCGCGGAACTGATATCCGCGACCCCGGTCGCAGAGCTGAAAAAGGAAGAAACTTCAAAAGAGGCAGTTGTAGATAGTCCCGAGCTAAAAAAACAGGATGAGCAGAAGGCGTAAGGCCATGCAAGATGGTCATACGCTTCGGATGAAGATTTTAGGCGACTCCAACATAGGGCTTTTTTGCGTCGCAACCGAAAATTTTTGTTTAGCCCCTAGAACAGTAACGGATAAGCAGCTTTTGGACATGGAAAAAGTTTTAAACACCCCAGTACACAAAATTTCAATGGGTTATACGCATTTCTTAGGAGCTTTTGCGGTCGCCAACAAAAACGGGATTGTCGTGTCGAACGTAATCGAAGACGACGAAAAAAAAATACTTGAAAAATCCTTAGGAATCAATGTCTGCGTTCTTGATTCGCGTTTCAACACGCTCGGAAATTTAATCTCGACAAACGATAAAGGCGCAATAATTTCTCCTTTATTCGGCGAAAAGCAGAAAAAAACGATTGAAGACTGCCTGGGCGTGGAATCCATAAAAACCGAAATAGCAGGCACGCCTTTAATCGGATCCGGTTGTCTTGCGAATAACAACGGCGCTTTCCTGCACCGCGACGTAAAGGATGATGAAAAGGAAATTATCGAAAGTGCGTTGAAAGTAAAATCAATGAGCGGAACATTGGGCTTCGGTTCGCCATGGGTCGGCGCAGTTGGGGTTTGCAATAGCAAGGGAATGGTCATCGACAAGAATACGACTGTGCATGAAATTGTGCGCGCGGACGAAGCTCTCGGTTTTGTGTGAGGCGATGTAATGGTAAAAGCGCTTAGTCTGGTAATTCCCACATACAACGAACGCGAGAATATTCTTGGTCTGATAAAAAGCCTCAATCAGGTTTTCAGGGAAAATTCCATAGACGCCGAGATAATCGTCGTAGACGATAATTCGCCTGACAATACCGGAAAAGCCTGCGTCGAACTTTCCAGGAAGTTGAAAAACATCGTTGTTATCCAGAGGCCCGGAAAGCTGGGTTTGTCGTCAGCAGTAATAGACGGTTTTAACAAGTCGAAAGGCGGAACAATCGGGGTTATGGACGCTGATTTCAGCCATCCTGTTTCGGTTATACCGAAAATGTTCAGTGAAATTAAGAAAGGCGCTGATCTTGTTATCGGAAGCCGTTATGCAAAGGGCGGTGACACAAAAGGTTGGCCGATGCAAAGGAAAATAACGTCTTTCGGAGCAACGATGCTCGCGTTGCCGTTCACAAGGATCAAAGACCCTGTTTCCGGCTTCCTGATGTTCCGTCGTCCGGTCATTGAAGGCGTCAAGTTAAGCGCAATAGGCTATAAAATCGGCTTGGAAATTATCGTTAGGGGAAAATATAAAAAAGCCGTCGAAGTTCCTTACGTTTTCGTTAACAGGAAAGTCGGGAAAACCAAACTAAACATGAAAGAATACGTTAATTACCTGAGGCAAATCAGCAGCTTAATAGGGTACAAACTTCAAACAAGGTTAAAATAACCTCGGCCACCTAATATACTATACTGGTTGGTTATGTTAGACGTCCTGTTCGGTATTTTTTATTTTGTTTTACTCTACATGAGCATTTTTTTAGTTTTAACACTGGTAGAGGAAGGTGAAAGCAGCGGAAAGCCCAAAAAGTTCAGGGAATGGCCTTTGGTATCTGTTATCATACCGGCTTTCAACGAAAGCGCGACGATAAGCCGTGTTGTTAAATCCGTGCTTAATTTAGATTACCCGCCAGAGAAACTTGAAGTCATCGTAATCGATGACGGCTCCACAGATAATACGTCGGTTGTTGTGAAAAAAATAACCGACAAACGGGTAAAACTTGTCCGACAGCAACGGCAAGGCAAGGCCGCAGCGCTTAACCTTGGTTTGGAGTATACCAAAGGAAGTTTCGTCGCATGCCTGGATGCGGATTCCTACGTTTCTCAAAGCGCGCTGAAGGAAATGATTGTTAATTTCTCATCGCAGGATATCGCAGCAGTCACTCCGGTAATGCGTGTGCATAATCCGCGGACCGTCTTGGAAAAGATCCAGAACATCGAATATCTGCTTGCGGTCTATGTGAAAAAATTGCTTAGCCACATCAATTCGATTAACGTAACACCCGGCCCGTTCAGCATTTACCGGGCCGACGTACTTCGGAGTATAGGTAAATTCGACGAAAACTCGATCGTTGAAGACCAGGAAATAGCGTACCGAATGCAGGAAAAAAACTTTAAGATCGTTCAAAGCGATCTCGGCGACGTCTACACAGTCGCGCCGAAAAATTTAAACGACTTATACAAGCAAAGGAAGCGCTGGTATAAAGGCTCCTGGCTCACGTTTAACAAATACAGGGGCATAATGCTGGACAAAAAATACGGGGATTTTGGTTTTTATCTGATGCCTAACATCCTTTTCGGCTTGGTCTCGTGTTTTTTCATGCTTGTTTTTTTTAGCGCGTATGTTTTAAACCCGTTGGCGAATATTATCAGGCACGTCTACATGGCCGGATTTTACATAAACCTTAGCGCACGCCTTAACATATCCGATATTGTATCAAACCTTATATTTTTCTCGGACTTCTTCAAGCTTTTCCTGCTCTGGTCATTCGCCACGATCACAATCCTGCTTATCGTCCGTTCGCACAAGGCGTTGAGGCAGAAGCTTGATTTCGCGGAAATGGTCCCTGTTGCCATGTTCCTCCTGGCGTATTACATTTTCATCAGCTTTGTGAACGTCGCTTCTACGGTCGATCTTATGAAAAAAGGCAAAAACGACTGGTGATCATCATAAGGACATTAAGGAAAAATCGCTACGTAATGGCCATAATCATAACCCTTGTCATATTCGTGCTTGGTTTTATTCTCGGAGCCGCGACAAGCGAGAGAAAGCTTGTTGAGATAGAGCAGTTAAGCCGGCAGCAGGACGCCGATTTCAACAGCCTGCAGTTCCAGTTCTCATACCTTGAAAATGTCCCGAAAGAGCAGAGCTGCGTCGTTTTATCGCGCACGCTGGAGAGCAACTTAAAAACTTTGGGGCCTTCGCTGAAAAAAATCGAAGGTTACGAAGCGTCAGGCGACGTCAAAAATCCGGATTATATACTGCTTAAGCGGAAATACGTTATTGGAAATTTAAGGTATTGGCTGCTGGCGGAAAAGAGCAAGCAGTTATGTAGTACGGACGCAATCAGCGTTTTATATTTCTATGAACGGGGCTGCCAGCAATGCGGCGATGAAAGTTACATATTCGACCAGTTGAAACAACGCCTCGGCGACAACCTTTTAGTCTTCTCAATAGACGCGTCCATAGAAGAATCGGTGATAGACATATTGCGCGCCCAATACAAGATTTACGGGTTCCCGTCCCTGGTTATCGACGGAAAAACCTATCCGGGCTACATGTCGACGCAGCAAATCCTAACAGAGATATGCCCCAAATACAGTTCAGATAACGAGGCGTGCAAGGGGTACAGATGAGCAGGAAAAAATATTTCGCGCTTTTCGCCCTGATATTTTTGCTGGGAATCGCCTTGCGATTTTTGTATTTCTCCAACCAATGGTCGGTCTGGTGGGACGAGACAGTATATATGGCCATGTCCGAAGCTTACGGCGGCAATAATTATTTCTTCGAGCCGTTCCGTCCGCCGCTCGTGCCGTTTACGCTGTTCTTATGGCAAACCGTATTTGATTATTCGTTGATTTCTTCAAGGATTTTCATATTACTGCTAAGCATACTGTCAATTCCCCTGGCATACCTGCTGACAAAACGAATAATAGACGACGACGCCGCGCTGTTAACAGCGTCGTTTCTGGCGTTCAACGCGTATTCCATTTTGTACTCTGCGCGCGTGTTAAGCGAGACCCACGCAATAATATTCAATATTCTGTCAATCGCATCATTCTACACCGGCTACAAAAACAACTCAAAAGGCTGGCTGTCCGTAGCCGGCGTCGCAATGGCGTTCGCCATGATGTCAAAACACCTGATGGCGTATTTGCCTGTAACGGTTTTCTTATTTTTCCTTTCGAAAAGGCGGTTAAACACGTTCAAAGACAAGCGATTCTATATCATTTTAATCTCCGGCCTGATTGCGATGTCGCCGTGGTTAATAAATAATTATTTGGAATTCGGCAACCCGTTCTGGCCGCAGCTTGTTAACATCGGCTTGTCGCCGCCCGAAGGTTTGTTATTTTATTTGTCTGTGGTTCCGCAATTTTTAGGCTTGCAGGGTCTATTGATACCGTTCGCGTTTATCGGGCTGAAAAAATCCAAGTACGCCGAATTTTTGAAATTTAACATACTGGCTATAGC
>JACQNY010000055.1 GCA_016202795.1 Candidatus Aenigmatarchaeota archaeon | reverse complement strand
TAAACATCGAACCGAAGGTTGCGATTGTCAAAGTTTATCCGTTGGCGGAACCGACGATACTGGACTTTTACCTGAAAAACGGCTATCGCGGAATTGTGCTTGAAGGAACGGGCTTTGGGCACGTTCCAATATCGCCCGAAGACCCAAAAAAATCCTGGCTGCCTGCGATCAAAGCTGTTGTAAAAGCCGGTATGACCGTTTTAATAACGTCGCAGACAGTGCACGGCGCAACGAACAAACACGTCTATAAAAATTTACGCCTGCTCGAGGCAACAGGCGTCATATTCGGCGAGGACATGACAACAGAAGCGGCGTACACAAAATTATGTTTCGTCCTAGGCAACAACAAAGACCCCGTTAAGATCAAAGAGGCGATGCTGACAAACATTGCAGGAGAAATTTCACAAAGGAGAGAATTGAGGCAATTCCCATGACAGATAACATAGATTATCAAAAAATAGGCTTGAAGTACGGCATTGAGATACACCAACGATTAGCGACAACGCGAAAATTGTTCTGCGCGTGCCCGGCGCGAATCTCTTCGGAACAACCGATTGCGACGATAAATAGAAAATTACGCGCTGTGGCTGGTGAGCTTGGCCTGGTAGACATGGCAGCAGCTTATGAATTTATTCGTAATCGTACTTTCACGTACCAGATTTTCAAAAACGAAACCTGCCTTGTTGATATTGACGAGGAACCGCCGCATTCGATTGATCCGGAGGCTGTCAAGACTGTTTTAGAGCTGGCGCTGCTCATGAAAGCGGACATACCCGGAGAAATACACGTGATGCGCAAAACCGTAATCGACGGATCAAACACATCCGGTTTTCAAAGAACTGCGATAATCGGGCTCAACGGCGTGTTAAGTTACGCGAACAAAAAGATTTTCATCCCATTGATCGCAGTTGAAGAGGAGTCTGCGGGCATTGTTGAAAATAACGGCGACAACGTAACTTATCGTTTGGATCGTCTGGGCATTCCGCTTGTTGAAATATCTACGGGCTTGTTGGAAGGCTTGTCGCCGAAAGACGCGGTTGAAATCGCATACCATCTGGGAATGCTCGTCCGCTCGACAAGGAAAGTTTTGCGAGGAATAGGAACAATACGCCAGGACGTGAACGTTTCCGTTGACGGAGGAAATCGCGTCGAGATAAAAGGCGTGCAGACGTTAGACCTTATTGAAAAAGCCATTGAATACGAAGCGCGCAGGCAGGTTGCGTTAAAAGAGGTTAAAGATGAACTGAAAAACCGCGGATGCAAGCTAGAATTATTTGAAAAACCGCAGGACGTTACTAACATATTCGCGGAATCAAAATCAAAATTCATAAAAAAAATACTTGCGGAGAACAACAAGATATACGGCTTTAACCTTGCGAAATTCGGTTCGCTGCTAAAAAAAGAACTGTGCCCTGGAAAGACGCTCGGTCGCGAGCTTTCCGAGCATGCGATTGCGCAAGGCGTCGGAGGAATTACGCACACGGACGAAGATTTGGCAGACTATCAAATGGATGCGGAAATGGACCGCGTTAAAGCGTTCTTAGGCCACGAATTGGAGGACTGCACTGTCATTGTGGCAGGACAGGGCGAAAAAGTTGTGCGCGCCTGCAACGCAATATTGGAACGCTGCAAGACTGCGTTGTTTGAAATACCGCGCGAAGTTCGGGCAGCGAATGACGACGGCACGACAAAATTTTCGCGGCCGTTACCAGGATCTTCGCGACTTTATCCCGAAACGGACATACCGCCGTTCAGAATAACCAAGAGTTTAATAGAGGAAACAAGAAAACACATTCCGGAGACTTGGGACAAAAAATTAACACGCTTCGCTAAAATGGGGTTAGGAAAGGATTTATCAGAGCAGATTGTAAAATCTGAATACCTCAATGATTTTGAAAGCATAATAAAGAACACGGGCGTCTCGGCGAAATTCGTCGCTTCTGTGTTGATGTCCACGATGACAGAATTGCGTCGCGAAGGTGTGAAGGTTGAAAAAGTGAATGAGGAGAAAATGCTGGAGATATTCAAACTTCTTGAAGCGAAGAAAATCGGCAAAGAGGCTGTCAATGAAGTTTTAAAAGGCGTCAGCAAATATCCGATGCAAACAGTCGAAGAGACGATAACCAAGCTAGGATTGAAAATGATTTCCAGGGAAGAGTTGAAGGCCATTATTAAAGGAATTGTCCAGAAAAACGCCAATGTTGCGAAGAAAGACAAACGAAACGCGGTCAAGAAATTAATGGGAATCGTGATGAAACAAGTGCGCGGAAAGATAGACGGGAAAGTTGTGAATGAGATTTTGACGGATGAAGTAAAGAGGGTGAAATGATAACATGAATGATGAAAAAGGGAAAAAGGTCGAGAAGGTTCAACTTCAATCTTTACCGGAAGCAAAACCTTTCTTTTCCGACGGAGTCTTTATATCAACAACACTCCATGAGTACGGCAAAACCAAAGAAAGAGACGCTCATATACAACTAGCCTTTTCCTATGGAAATTCCATAGTTTCTATGATTACTTTAAGTTTAGCCCATGCAAATGCCATCGTAGATATTTTAAAGCAAAAAATAGAAGAGGGGGAAAACTTCAAAAAAACAGGCAAAAGACCCCAGCAAAAAATTGAAAAATCAACGGAAGAAGCGAATTATATAGGCTGACTTTTCAATTGACAAAACTCCCCAATTTCCTCTGGTGCATAACATTTCTTAGCACGGATGAATTTTGCAGCCATCTTTCCATTTTTATGGAAAGCTTTTCTGATACGAAATTAAGGGCGGCCGAAAGGTTGTCGAATTTCGCGGGTTGTTTTTCCATGCATTCCCGCACAGAGTTGCGCGTAAACCAGACGCCAAGCGGCAAGATGTAACCGGGATGCGTTTCGCGCATTATAACAATCGAAGCCTGCTTACGCTCTTTTTGCAGCAATTCCGATACAGCCAAGCGTGCGGAATAGAAACAACCGCCGATGCGGCTGTACTCTTTTTTGCCTTCATTGTTTTCGTGGTCTGAAAATATCATGATCGACGAAGCGGGATTCCATAATGTTTCCGGATACCACGCCTCAATAAGCTCGTAAGACCATTCATAGGGCATCATCAAGACCGCCCAGCGGTTATCAAAATATTCATGATAATAAACGCGGAATTCGTCGATGGTTGGGTTTTGTTTTACATTGTCTGATATCGCTTTCGATAATGTTGAATCGACTGCCGTTATCGACCAGCGTGTCGGGACGAGTTTGCGCCTTTTTCCAAGGCCGAACAATCCCGCGGAAAAAGAGCGCTGTATTTTTGAAATATAAATTCCTTTTTCATACAGGCTCATTACAGCATCAACTGCCAAAAGATCCGTATCGGAATAAGCTTTCTCTATGCTTTGCTCGGTTTTCATCGATCCTATCATAATGTCTTTTATCGGAGCCGAAGGCCCGAACGGCTGCGAGTCTTCGCTGAACGAACCGCCGCGCGGGGTTCTTGTGAATTTAGCTTCTATCTCTGCGGAGTCTTTTGCGAGTGCTAGTTCTTTTACAACATCAAGGTAACGGCTCTCCTCTCCCATGATTTTAACAGGCTTCATGCCGCGGACCAGTTGCGAACGGAATGAAACGATGTCGTTAATCGCAAGCCCGTTCCACATCTCGGGCGTGTCCATAATTATCGTGTCGCCGTGCGCCGGCGGTATTAGCGGCCCGGCGAAAACTTTCGGATAACCGGCGCGACCGACAAAAATGCCGGGCGGGCTGGCGCCGCTTAAGTCCAACGAATTGACCATCGACTTTGTCTTGAAATAATTGTATTCTTTCAAATGCCTCGGGCACATCTCGATGCCTTTGATCGCCTTCATGGTCTTGCACATGTAGCAATTCGCTGCGTCGCTCATTTGTTGGGTGAATTTTTTTATGCTGTTTTTCACAGGCGCAAATTTGGCCAGCGAATTTCTGACAGACGGAAAAACCAGACGATGACCATACTTCGGCATGATGATAATTTATTTCGGGGTTATAAATCAATTATGAAATAACAGTTCCGATAAGACCTATTCCAAAAACTCCACATCGTCAACAACGCCGTCGCCGTCGTAATCGATGCCTTTGACGATTTTCGTTGATGATCTTGGGTCGTATTTGTTGCCTTTCACGATTTCGTTGGAATGTTTGACAAAGGCGATTACGGTTGCGCGTGTGCCCGGAAAACGACGGCCGGCGAAAACGATAATTTTTTTAGATCCGTCCCACGGGTTTTTTATTATTGCGATGAATCCGTTGTCATCTTCGCCATAAGATTTGCCGGAAAGCTTTGAAATTATGTTCCAGTCGTCGGATTCGTCCATGCGCACTTTCAGCGTTTCGTTTAATGCCGCAGTAAGCATGTTCGCTTTCGGACCTCCTACGACAATGAGGTTTTGCTTGTAATCGCTTTCGCGCATTTCGGTGTCCAATTTGTAATTCGCTGCCGAAACGCTGTTTGCGAAGCTGCCTAAAAACAATGCCAAATCTATGGCGCAGCATGAGTCGGATCCGCGGGCCTTGTATTTGCCGTGCGGGTCCGGAGAGCCTACGACGATCTTGAAATCGGCCTTGCCAGACGATATGAAATCCTTCAGCGCTTCCGGTATTGCGCCTGCATCAGGCTTGAATTTGTGCGACTCCATGTTTTCATGCATCACAACCAAAGCCTCGGGGCGGGCGGCGTAGAACTTCGTTATCGCTCCTCGACGCTCTTCTGTGCGGACCATTTTTATCAGTTCGGCCTTTCTAAGCTGGTTGATATGATAATAAACTTTCTGTTCATGGATTTTCAGCTTCTTCGACAGATCCACGGGCGAAGAAGGCGATTTGGCCAATTCCTGGAATATCCGCCAGCCTAACTCGCTTGTTATCGCTTTTAATCGCCTCGGATTACGTAACGCGTTAACTTCGGACGCAAGCCCGGACTCGGTATCAAGTATTTTGAACATGCTATTAGTTGTACAGATAGCGTT
>JACQNY010000056.1 GCA_016202795.1 Candidatus Aenigmatarchaeota archaeon | reverse complement strand
TATGGGCTTTGGACAGCCTTCAGGAACAAGGTTCGGCAGCGGCGAAGGCGGCGGATCGTCAAAAGGCGGGATGGGCGGCGGCATGTCAATGGACTGCTCTGGAACAACAGAATTCAATGTCATGGTTTTCGACGCAAAAACGTTCATGCCCGCAAGCTCTGTGTCATTCGTATCCATACTTTCCGCAAAGGACGAACTAGCCGGCTCTGATGTTACATCGTGTCTAACAGTGACAAAAGGTTTAACCGATTCATCAGGTCAGGCAAAGATCAACGTGACGTTCTCCAATGCTTGTACGTATTCGGGTTTCCATTTCATGTTGTTCAACGTGTCGTTCCAGGATAAGACGGACCAGGTGCCGGCCGGGTTCAGCTGCGAATCAATGTCTATGACGCCAAGCACGTACAATAGTTTAGATCAACAAAGATTTTCGTTCTCGCCGACTTCGAATATAACAGTCATAATACAGGATCCGTCATACACTGCAAACTCATCGCGCGTCGTGGTTGGCGGCAATATGAGTGTTGTTGCGTTGATAAACATGAACCCGTCTACCGGGGCTACTGTTTTAACAGCGATAAACCCGATTATTGTAAACTTAACGAACAGCAGCGGACTGGCTAAGGGCACGTTGTACCTGCATCCTTCGTATTTCAGTTCTGCCGGCAAGACCCTTACAAAATGGCCAAACGGATTCTTTGAGTTGAGAATAAAAATCTGCGACAACGCTTCGACAGCGACAAAAGGTTATTCAGGCGGGTGCGGAACCTCGTCCAACTCCGGATTCAAGATCGCAGCATTTGACATGTGGACAGACTGGTTTATGAACCCAACTAATATGATGAGCACGTTCCAGCCGGGCGGATGGGTTAATGGGACTAGGTTATTTGCGGACTTGCCCCCGAACAGCGTCGTGAACTTGTCGCGTATTGTGATTGAGCTCATTGATTTTGCAAGCGGAAAGAAGTATAACGCTACCAACGTTGTATGGAACACAAGCATAGCCGGAGCGTACAACCCGCTATCTAACATTGAAAACGCCACGTTCGACTTTTTCATACCGTCCACGTTAAAATCCGCCCAATACGGAGGAATTATAACCGCGACAAACGGGGGCATTTCACCGGCAGAAACGAGCGAAGACTTCATTTTCCTAACTGTGAAAGGTTTGACTGTAGGCATGGCGCCCATTGAACAATGGTCCGCTCCGTCTGGGCATTGTTCGCCGGCGTTCTTCTACCACCAAAACTGGATCACCGGAATGCACGAACAAATGGGAACAACAGACGGCTGGTCATTGAACAACTGGACTTTCATTAACAGCACATACCTTAGTATAACAACATCGCAAATGGGATTTTCAACGCTTGTGTGCACTGGTCCGACGCTGGACACAAAATACTCTGGAGGCTTTGCGTCTTCTACAAATTACACAACTATGAACATCATGGTTGTCGGGAACGAGACGCATTCGTTGGTGTTCCTCGGCAACAGGACGCTTAGCGCCACGTTAAATGTGACTAATATAACAAGAATTTTACCGACACAAAAAATTGATCCGCGAAGTGGGTTCAAGACATATCTCTGGGCTGTTGACGGCGCGCCTTTTGTAAGATTCATTAACGTTACGACACTGTCATCAACAACCGTAAGCAGCAATTTCGCGTTCGGCGGAAGCCACAGGATACGCGAGCAGATATGGCTGCCTATGGTTGCGTTCCTAGGAAGCGACGGGCAGGCTTCGACAGCGACAAGATTGCCGAGCCGCTGGTTCAACATAACCGATGTGGCGGAAATGAACACGGAAGGGTTCGGGATAAAGAGCAAATTGCCGGTATTCCCGTACGACTATAACAATACCGCGTCTAATACTCAAAACAGTACAGGCAACTGGACGGACTTTGAGGGCAACGCTACGAATGCGGACGGACTTGTGTTCATACCGTTAAACGTAACCAAGAATGGCAGGTTCATGGCGTTCTGGAAAGTTAACTCCACGCCCGCAGAAAAATCAACGTTCAAGAACTCTATAAACTTCAACGTGCGCTCGTTCAACGCGATGGGAACATTCGTGCAGCTTGTTCCAAATACTTCGAAGAGGATAATATTGAAAGCGAACATTACAACGTTTAATGCAACGGTTGGCGACAACATGACTTCAGGGTTCGGATTTGTTCCGTCGCCTATTTTATTCTTCAACGGGTCATTCACAGAAACTGCGTCGAACCAGTTTGTAAGAGACGGCGTGCTGTCGACATTCTATTTTGTTGTGACTAATGCGACAACACAAGATCTTACCACACCAAGTTATGTCAGAGGCAATTTGACAATTTTGTACATGGATGATGACGATGTGTTTTCTAACTCCGGCCAATGTGCTGCGAGCACTGGGGCAAGAAGCCAGGTGACAAACGAGTTAATTAGTCCTTCTGTAGGATGCGGGGCGGGTTCTTCAGGCGTTGCGTTCAACTACCCGACAATGTCCGTGTCTTCGTCGGACGCAAATAAAGCGTTGAGTTTCGGATCGTTCGTAACTCTCGGCCTGACAGATTGGTACATCAACAACACGCACGCGATATTAAACTTCTACGAATCCTCGCCGTCAATACCATGGGCGACTGTTGCGTCGGCGACGCAGCCGCACGGAATCAGATTGTGTGCGTCTACGTTCTCCAACCAAGCTAAGAACGCATCGTTCGCGTTAAAGTACAACAACTGGATGCAGGGCAAATTGTCTTCATCACAAACAGCGAACATAACCGTTTACAACTTAACACACGGCGATGCGATACACTTACCAAATGAAACTTCGGCATCAATTTACGACGGCTGTTTGTTGACGGAAATACTTCCACAAAGCGGGTCGTGGTCTGCCGGAAGGAGCGAAGTTGTCGGAACCTCCACCGAGTTAAACACGGCCGGCGCATCCACGGGTGTACAGGAAGACATGTTTGCTGGCCCGATAGAATTTTTGAGCGGGGGAAGTAAAAATTTCGGGTTCGGACAGTGATTAAATGATGAAAACTTTCAAGATCGCATTGTTCTGGGCGCTGTCGACTATTATGATTACTGCGTCTGCATTCGCAGCGGTTACTGTTAATGACCCGTCTTACGATACAACAACGGTTGATACAGGAACCACAAGAACTGTGAGCGTCACAATGTCAACAGACTCCGGATCCGCGACCATTAGTTCATTTTCCGTTTCGTCCGCGCCGTCCGGCCTAACGGTTAGCAGCGTTGAAACGCCTTTCACCGTAGGTACGTCAGGAACAACAAAAACATTTACTATAAGCTCTTCCACCGCGAACACGTACACGTTTTCCATTACTGTTGTTGATTCGAACGGCGCGAGCTCGAGCAGCGGCTCGGCAACAATTGAATACGTAAATCCGTCAAGCTTAACAATGGAAGTTGCTGAGGATCCTCTGGGAACGGTTTACGAAGGAAACAACACTGGAATGTCAATTAACGTACAGAATTCATTGGGCTCGTCGCAGACAAGAAACCTGACGCTATACCAGAACAAATCAAACACGTTCGTTGTCAACACGTCTTTGGGCAGCGCGGCCGCGTTGCAGACGATAACGCTTACCGCAGGGGAAACGAAATCAGTTACATGGAACATAACGATAGGCTCGTTCACTGGTGCAGGACACGCGATAATCAGGCTCGGTGACACGACAGAATCAAAAGTTTGGACGCTGACAAAAGGCACAACCACCACAGCTAGTTCGAGTGCGACAACGACTGCGGGCGGCTCAAGTGGGGCCGGCGGGACGACGACAACGACCACGACGACTACAACTACGGTAAAAGGCCCTCCGGGGCGTGAAATACAAAATGTTGTAAGAGAGCTTGTCCAAAGAAAAAACGAAGAGATAAAATCGCTGTTAGACAGCAAGGAAGAACTACAGACAGGATTAAGGATTGCGCTGGGCAAAGAGCTGTCCGCGGAAATTAAAAACATTGTCGCAGTTACAACCGAGAAAGTCCAGAAAACAATATCGGCGAACAGAACTATAGACGTGGATACGGTTGGCCTCAAATCCACAGTTTCGCTCAAAGTGAAATACAACGGCACTGAGCAGGTTAATAATTTCATAGTCAAGGACGTTATACCAAAGTCGTTTGCGAACAGCGCTTCGAAAATAACCGTCACTGCGCCAGGCGCAAAGATAAACGTCACCAAGGACGACCCGGAATATTTATTCACCTACTCCAGCATAACACCGGGCACGGAAAACGTAATAACATACAGCACAAACGAACGGGCGTTCACGGTCGTGTCGGAGTATGCTGCTCCTATAATACTCGCCGAATCGACGCAGGCTTATGTGCCGCCAACTACGACGTTGCCGGGCAATGCCACAACTACGACGTTAAGCCCGGGTGAAAAGGTCAACCTTACTTTCGTGGGCGCTGTCCTCCTCATTCTTATCGGATTAGTATGGTACTACCGCCAGAACTACGGAAAAAAACAGGCGTGGCAGCCTGCGATAAAACCCAGGTAATAAATTTACTTATTCTTAAGTCTGTGTTTAGAAATCTTTGTTTGAGAACCAGAAACAGGTTTTGTTAGTATGAATCCGTTTCGGTCAATAACTAAACTCATACCTATAGCATGAGTCAGCTTGCAACAGCCCCGTGGTCTAGTGGTCAAAGATGGCGGACTCTGAATCCGTTGACGGCGGTTCGAATCCGCCCGGGGCTAATCAGCTAGAAGCATATCGATATTGAGAAAATCCGATAGATTTTCTCAAATAGTTTGCTTTAGCAAACTATTCAGCATACGATATGCTTCAGTTTAATGTAACTAACACACGCACAGGCGGGTGTCAATTTACCAATGGAAGCGTACCGGTACTGTATGATTAGTCTGAAAATAACCTATAAATATAAGTAAGAATATCTTACCTGTATGAAGAAAGTTGTAGAGATTCCTGAGCTGACAAAAATAAGCTCGAAGGGGCAGGTGGTCATACCCAGCAACGTCAGGAACAGGTTGAATATCAAAGAAGGCAGTGTTATGGCTGTTATGACCAAAGGCGATATAATAGTCCTGAAAAAACTGGACTCTGGTATAAAGGCGGAAGACTTGGCGACTTTAAAGCTCGTCGAAGAAGCGTGGGAAGATGTGGAGAGGGGCAGGTACAAAGTCCGCTCTAGAGACGCGTTCTTCAGAGAGCTGAAAAAATGGTAGAAATAAGGCTTATTGTACATACTGAAAACTTCGAGAAAGACGTTAGAAAAATCAAAGATAAGCTTGTGAAGGAAAAGTTGGAAAAGCAAATAAAAAAGATAATTGAAAACCCAGATGCCGGAAAGCCGTTGAGGTATAATTTAAGGGGTGAATGGGCCGTTCGTGTAAAGCCGTACAGGCTAATTTATAAAATAAACGGCGACAGAATTATTCTGCTCAGATTTGAGCACAGGAAAGAAGTTTATTAACTTTGACTATTAAGACTGTACCTTGCGTGGGTCATCAATGACATTAGTTTCTGATGGCAAATCTTTAAATTAACGGCACGGAACGCTTATTAATTCCAGACCACTATAAAAAATGATCGCGATGCCCAAGAAAAAAGTCGTAATAAAATTGGGCGGTTCTTTTTTATTCCACGGCGGACCTAATACGAAATATTTGAAAGAAATTTCTGAGATGGTTCGCCGCCTTTCCGCGAAATACCAGTTTACTGTTATCATCGGGGCCGGCGAGACTGCGAAAAATTACATAGAAGCTGCTCGCATGCTTGGCGTCAATGAATCGTATTTTGATTTAATAGGAATCGATGTCGCGCGCCTCAATGCACGGCTGTTTATCGCGTCGTTAGGCGATTTAGCCTACAGGGAACCATGTAAAAATTTCGAAGAAGTTACTGCTGCTGAGGCGACTGGCAAAGTTGTTGTGGTAGGCGGGCTTGTTCCGGGACAGACAACGGACGCGGTCGCTGCCGAAATCGCCGAATATCTGGACGCTTCGCGACTTGTGATTGCGAAGGATGTTGATTTTATTTATTCTGACGACCCGGCTAAAAACCCGAATGCTGTGAAATATGAAAAGCTGAGCAAGGACGAACTTGTCGATATCATATCGAAAACGAAAATGCGCGCGAAACAATACTCTGTCATCGACTTGGTCGCGTCGATGATAATCCATCGCGCGCAGTTTTCCACGGTTATCGTTAACGGCGCGGACGTGAAAAACATGGAGAAAGCCATAATCGGGGATTCGTTCAGGGGAACGAGGGTAGTTTAAAGTAAGGTTTATTAGCGTACCGCTACAACTAACTTCAGTGATATTATGGCTGTAAAGAAAATGGTTGCGGCGAAAAAATCTATGGAAAAGAAATCCGGCTGCTGCGGATGCGGCTGTGGATGTTAATTAGAAACATACCGTATAGTGTATCGGTATGTTTCGGGTTAGCTAGAAG
>JACQNY010000063.1 GCA_016202795.1 Candidatus Aenigmatarchaeota archaeon | reverse complement strand
CATACCGATACAGTATACGGTATGTTTCTAACAACCTATGCTTCAGTTTATATTACATCGAACCCGACGAATATCTTTACGCCTTCGAACTCCAATGTGTCCGGGTTGCCGTGCTCCGCATACTCTATCTTCGGCGCGCCTATAGATTTTTTTATTGTGTCTTCCCACTTTCTTAACGAACGCTCAGTTTTCGCGTCAGAGCGCACAAGCAATAAAATGCTTTCGCTGACGTCAAGTTTTTTATCTTTTCTCATTGTCTGGACCTTTCTTACTAACTCCATGATCATGCTCTCCTCGATTAATTCGCTATCCATCCGGACGTCCAAAAATACCTTGCCTTCCGCGATGTCCTTTGACGCCATGCCCGCCGTGTCCGTATCAAAGAAAACTTCTTTTACGTTGCCTGCCCGTTCTATTATTTTTTTAACACCCTGCATATTTTCCAAGCCCATCACAACCGCCTTCCTAAGTGGCCAGCGTAATCGAATGCTGCTATCCTGTCGCATTGAATTTATCGCTTCCACAACTTCTCGCGCCTTTTCCATGGGCTCTTCTGTTTTCTTGTCGTCGCTTTCGATTAACGGCCAATCCTCTAGGTGGACGGATTCTTTTTTGCCTGAAACTGATTTGTACAGCTCTTCAGAGATAAACGGGCATATAGGAGCGAGCAATCGGACAAGATTTCCAAACACGTAATACATCGCGTAAAACGCTGCGTTTTTGTCCGCGCCTTCGTATGAGGGCCATGTCCGATCGCGGATTAAACGAATGTACCATCGGCTAAGGTCTTTGAGGATGAATTCTCTGATAGTTCTTACATATTCTGCAGTGTTGTATTCGTTACCGCACTTCATGCAAAAATTAGTGACGTGATCCATGCGCGCCATTATCCACGTATCTTCATATTCAAACTCGCTCGGCTTTTCAACTTTTTTGCAGTAAGACTCCAGGAAAGAAAAACTGTTCCACAGCGTGTTCAATATGTTCATGGACTCCTTTAGCGACTCTGTGTTAAACGCGAAATCCTCGCCTGCCGGCAGTCCGAGCAAATACAATCTTAAAGCATCGCGGCCATATTTTTCTATCACCTCCTCAGGCGTTATAACATTGCCGCGCGATTTTGACATCTTCGCGCCTTTTAGATCAAGAACCTTGCCGTGCAACACAACATTTCTGAACGGCGTTTTCCCAAACGTTATCATGCTCGTTATGATCTGCGAGTTCCACCAGCCTCGAAATTGATCAGGACCTTCGATGTTAAGGTCTGCGGGCCATTTTTCTTCAAATGTTTTCGTGTTTTTAGGAAAGCCTATAGACGCCCAAGACGCGACGCCGGAATCGAACCATACATCCAGAACATCGGGTATGCGTTTCATAACATTGCCGCAACTGCATTTTAAAGCAACTTCATCTATGTACGGGCGATGCAAATCTTCTATCTCGACGCCGAGCTCTGCGGACGATCCGATTACGCGCACAGCGCTGCATTTTTCGCATTCCCATATGGGAAGCGGTATTCCCCAATAACGCTGGCGGGATATTGGCCAGTCCGATAATGTGTTTAACCAGCTTTCGAAATTGTTCGACGCAAACGATGGGAACCAATTGACTTTTTTATTTTCTTCGACCAGTTTTTCGCGGATCGCGCTTACCCGGAAAAACCATTGCGGTACGGCTATGAACAACAAAGAAGAATCGCAGCGCCAGCATTTGGGATATTCGTGCGTCGTAGGCTCGACAGCGAATAACGCGTTTTTTTCCTTTAATTTTTCGATTATTTCCTTGTCCGAGGCTTTGGCAGGCTTTCCCTCTAACCAACCGGCTTCGCTTTTGAAAATTCCGCCCATTGTCAACGGCGACAGCACAGGCAAGTTGTGCTTTATGCCGACCATGAAATCTTCTTTTCCATGGCCCGGCGCTAAATGGACTAAGCCTGTCCCTTCGTCCAGCGTCACATGCTGGTCTGACGGCACGACACGGCCGACGATGTTTTTTTGCAGAGGCAAATCCTTTAACGGATTTTCATACTCTGTCCCAATTAGTTGGCTGCCCTTTATCGTTCCGATTATTTCGAAGTATTCGGCTTTACCGACCATTGCTTTTTCTGCGAGTTCCTTAGCAACGATAAAAACATCTTTGCCGGTTTTAACCCGCACGTAGTCGTAATCGGGATTAACCATTATCCCGGTGTTTGAAGGAAGCGTCCAGGGCGTCGTGGTCCAAACCAACAGGCTATCGTCGCTGCCTTTAACTTTGAATTTAACATAGACTGAATTGTCCTGCGTCTCCTTGTGCTCTATTTCGTTGAACGCGACCGCGGTCTCGCAATGCGGGCAGACATGGACAGGATAATTCCCCTTGTACAACAAGCCGTTTTCGAAGCCTTTCTTGAACGTATGCCAAGCGCCTTCTATGTAGCTTTTGCTCAATGTTATGTAAGGGTTGTCCCAGTCCATCCAGACTCCCAGATTCTTAAATTGTCCGTTCATTATTTCAATGTGTTTTGTGGCGAACTTTTTGCATTCCTGGTTGAATTTCTCTATTCCGAATTTTTCTATGTCAACTTTCGAGCGAAAGTTGAATTGTTTCTCGATTTTATTTTCTATAGGAAGCCCGTGCGTGTCATATCCCGGCTGCATCGACACTTCGAAACCGCTCATGCTGAAAAAACGTATGAAAAAATCTTTCAGTATCTTGTTCAGCGCGGTTCCGAGGTGTATGGAGCCTGTTGCGTAAGGCGGGCCGTCAAGGAAATAGTATTTTTTCGAGCCTTTCCTGTTTTCCATATACTTTTTGAATATGCCGGATTTCTCCCAGAACTCAACTGTCTGTTTTTCCAGTTCAAGCGGTTTGTAAGGTCCTCTTTTCATTTCCAGCACCACAAGCTAACGAAAGATAGACCGCCAAAGTTTAAAAATTGCCTGTATGAACAAACGGAGAAGCCGCGTTTAACAGATAATAGAACTCATCCACACCTAGATTAATTCGGTTGCAAATTATAAATATCGCGAAAGACATGACTTCTCTGATGTTATGAAAAAATGGGTGCCGGACACATCGGTTCTGATCAACGGGAAGTTAACGAACCTTGTTGAAACGGACAAGGTTGAGGGAGAGATAATAATACCCGTTACTGTAATAGACGAGCTGCAGGCGCAGGCCTCCCGCGGGCGCGATATCGGATTCCAGGGGCTCGAGGAGTTAAAAAGAGTGCGCGCTCTCGGAGAAAGCGGGAAGAAAATAAAACTCGTTTATACCGGGCGCAGGCCGACAATGGAAGAAATAATGATGGCTAAAAAAGGACGGTTAGACGCAATGATACGCGATGTTGCCAAGGAAAACAGCGCCACGCTGATAACAGCGGATTACGTGCAAGCGCTTGTCGCAGAGGCGGAAGGCGTTTCTGTAATGTACATGCAAAACGTCAGGGCGACAGCTCCTATTAAACTTGAAGATTTTTTCGACGACCAAACTTCTTCCGTGCATCTTAAGGCCGATGTGTTGCCGATGGCCAAGAAAGGGAAGCCCGGGGATGTGAAACTTGTAAAAATCCGGGATGCTCCGGTATCTGAAGAAGAAATCGAGTCTATAATAAAAGAGATACTTGACAGGGTGAGGCACGAAAAAAACGCGTTTATTGAGATGGGCTCGGCTGGCGCCATGGTCATACAGTTTGACAAATACCGCATCGCTATCGCGCGCAAGCCTTTCAGCGACGGGCTAGAATTGACAGCAGTCCGCCCTATGACAAAGCTTGTTCTTTCCGATTACAAGCTTTCAGACAAGCTTATGGAGCGGTTAAAACAAAAGGCGGAAGGCGTTATAATCTGCGGGCCGCCAGGCTCGGGAAAATCAACATTTGAAGCTTCGTTTGCGGAGTTCTACATGTAGTTTGGAAAAATCGTCAAAACCATAGAAAACCAGAGAGACCTGCAGGTTCCGCCGGAGATAACGCAATACGGCCTGTTGGACGGCAGCATGGAAAAAACCGCGGATATACTGCTTTTGGTGCGGCCGGATTACACCGTTTACGATGAAGTGCGAAAAACCAAGGACTTCGAGCTATTTGCAGACATGCGGATGGCCGGTGTCGGCATGGTCGGCGTTGTCCACTCTTCCGACGCCATAGATTCGATTCAAAGGTTTATCGGAAGAATTGAAATGGGCATGATAACGAGCGTTCTCGACACCATAATATTCCTTAAAGGCGGAAGTGTGCAGAAAGTTTACGAACTGGAGATGCTTGTGCGGGTTCCGACGGGCATGACAGAAGCGGATTTGTCGCGGCCGCTGATAGAAGTGCGCGATTTCGAGACCGGCGCGTGCGAGTATGAAATATACACGTACGGCGAGGAGAACGTCGTTCTGCCTGTTAGCGATACTAACAAAGAGCAGCCTGTCCGAAAACTGGCCAAGGAAAGAATATTGCAGGAGATAAGAAAATTTGATCCTGGCGCAGAGGCTGAGGTTGTGAGCGATAATAAGGTAATTGTGCGCGTCGATAATGAAATGATACCCCACATGATAGGAAAAGAAGGGAAAACGGTAATGGAGCTGGAAAAAAGGCTCGGAATATCCATAGATATAGAACCTTTGGTAAAGAGCCTTGGAAAGCTCGTGTCGCACACGCTTTCCGAGTCAGGAGCTTACATAAACATAGGTTTTGACACAAAGATATCCGGAAAATCTGTATCAGTTTACATTGACGACGAGTTTTTATTTTCCGCCACAGTAGGCTCAAAAGACGTTGTAAAAGTTTCAAAAGACTCTGATATAGGATCCTCTTTAATGCGCGCCGCTGTGAGCCATAAAAAAATCAAATGCTATGCCTAACTCTCCGTTTATTAAACTTTCCGCAGAAATAATAGTATGTTTGAAAACTTGCGCAAAAAACAATTCGTCCCGGTTTCGAGAGTTATCATTATACTTTTTCTGGTAGTTCTTGTTGTGGTTGTCGGCAACGGCGTTACGGGTTTCACTACGTCGCTCATAAAATTGCAAGAGTCCGCTTCAAATTCAACACATACAAAAATGATAATCGAAAACCTCCAAAATGAGACCAAAGAATGCACAAGCACTTTGAATTATACCTCGGAAAGGTTTAACGCGTGCCGCTCGGAGTTGGAAGTTAAAAAGATTGAAAACTCGAGGCTCGTTACGGAAAGCTCTGTGCAGGAAAGGAACATGACTATATACATCAACAGCATAACGGTTCTTCAAAGAGATATCCAAGCCTTAAGAGGTTTGTCCAACAGCTTAGCCGCAAACATCTGCTGCCTTCGAAGGTATGTTTTGGAAGACGATACCCTGAAATACTATTATATCAGGGATAACAGGACTTTCTGCACGAGCCAGCCGGACGAAATCCTGGAAACAAAGGAGTTTTCCTGCTAGTTAACTAGCTTCAAGGGTCCGTAGCTCAGCCTGGACAGAGCAGCAGCCTCCTATCAAGGAAGGGTAGTCCAGTAGGGAAACGTAGTTTCCCTGCGGGGAGATAGTTGAAGGTCGCGGGTTCAAATCCCGCCGGATCCGTTCACAAACTGACGCATAAGCATACCGACAGCTTATGCGTCATTTTACGACGGCTACAATATTATATATCGCAAAAACGGCAAATCTTAATTCGATGACTTTGATGAAAAGGCTGTTGTCTTGCCTAGCTGTTGTTTTGTCAGTTTCCGGCGTTATCCTTTACGCAGGCGGTTATGTTTGGAGCTCCTCTGTGCTCGAATTTAACACGACACAAGCCGCCTTTTATGCGAACTGGACGCAGTCGGACTGGGTTGACCCGTACGCTTTCAACATTACCATAGGAAACAATGTGAGCAATACCGCCACCTGGGTGATCCTTAATATCACAAACACTACGACGATAAGGACTTCGGCGGGCGAGTTTGCGGAAATCATTGTGAACAACACCGCAAATTTAAACCAGTTGAATATCAGCAGGTTTTCTGTTGCAAACCTGACGATCAGGTTTAACATATCGCTGCTAAACCCTGGACGGTATACAGGAAACATAACCATAGTGAATTCGACAAACGCGGACGCCAGGATAAACAACCTTACCGTGAGGCTGGATGTCCCGATCATTGTAAACGACACCTATTCACGCTCTAGAAGTTTCTTCGGCAACATAAGCACGCTAAACAGCGTTGACGTTTTTTACATCAATGTTACAAACACCAGCGGCTTTTACGTCAACGTAAACGACAGCCGGCTCGATTTGCTGTTATTCGACAACGCCAGCAACCTCGTTGCGGTTAACAACACAAACTCTTCCAGCAACAGAACGCTATTTTACCAGGTTCCTTATTACAACGCCATTTACGAGCTGAGAATTTTCTACAACATTACAAATGTGTTGCAGCATATACCTTACAACGGCATAGTAGAGTTTTCCTCGCTTAATATGAGTTTAAGATTCATCCATTTCGCAATTAACGCGACTCCGGACGCCGCGGCAGCTACGAGGATCACTTTCACAATTAACAACACAAACAAAATCAACTTTACAACCGTGACGGAAACGGAAACAATTGCGAAGTTTGAGAATTACATCAACCTGCAAAATTCGACGAACATAACCATAATAATACCCGGAAATTATGTTTCCATAGATGCGTTGTTGGAATGGAA
The DNA here is from genome assembly GCA_016202795.1 of Candidatus Aenigmatarchaeota archaeon. GTDB lineage: Archaea > Aenigmatarchaeota > Aenigmatarchaeia > JACPZZ01 > JACPZZ01 > JACPZZ01. The sequence goes on along the minus strand of JACQNY010000063.1, from coordinate 1,172 downwards.
CAACATTTCAGCCGATTTCAACCTTACAATATACAACTCTTCGAGAATTTCCGTGGCAAACCAGAGCAAGCGCGCGGACATGTTTAATGTTACGGGCCTCGGATTTAACAAAATATTCTCGCGTTCCGCCGCCAATATCAACGAGTTCAACAAAAGCTGGTACGTTTCAATTACCGGAGATCCGACAATCTATTACAACCTGACAATAAAAATAAACATCGATAACAGCTGGTTATCAAGCTCCTTCGGGAATTATACAAAACAATACGTGTTTAACGCCACGCAGACTAACGCTTCAATAGATTTCAACGTAAGCGTGCCTTCGCTTTCTGCGGACGGAGTCTATAACGGCACGATAACGTTCCGCGCAGACACTGGCCAGTACATGATTGTGCCTTTCGGAATCAACGCCACAGAGCCTATGTTAATTGTAAACAACACACTTTCGAAAATACTGGTTTTTGTAACAGACAATGTCGGATCGAACAAGACTCTGGATTATCTGCTGACGATAAACAACACCGGAAGCTATTCGCTGGCACTGAATCATACAAACACGACGTGGCTGAACGACTCGAGTGCGAACACCGTGAGCTACAATTATTCTTTCGAAAACCCGGTCACGGCAAAAAATTCCACGCTTCTGAGAATAAGACTGAACATAACAACGCAAACAGTTTCCGCGGGCGAATCAGTTTATTACGGTTGGATAAAATTGAACGCGAGCAACGCGCATCCGTATTCGGAATTCCTAATTAACATTACGCTAAACCTCACGAACAAACTCAACGTAATTGTGAGCAATGTTGCCAACCAAACTGACAAAGGCATCTGGATAAACCCGATAAATAAAACCGAGAATTACACAAAACTCGCAAGCTCTGATCCCGTGTTCGTCAATGTTACAGTTAATGTAACATACCAGAACGGCACTTTTGCCGGCGGGCTTAACGGGACAAACTTTACGGTTTGGTTGCAGAACGAATTTCCTTACGAAGGCTCGAACACCACGCAAAACTTCACAAGCGCCGGCGTGGTCAGCGTCTTGAACGCGATAACTAACAGTTACATACTTAACATTTCCATACCGTCAACCATAGCGGGCGGAAACTACTCTGTGTATGCAACCGTTAACGACGGTTCCAGTTTCAGGAACGGCGGGACTGCGAAAT
>JACQNY010000062.1 GCA_016202795.1 Candidatus Aenigmatarchaeota archaeon | reverse complement strand
TATGTATTGTCACCGCAGAATTTAGCTCACTACTTTTATAGGGAATTTTACGCTTCGGACGGCAATAAAAGAATTCCGAAAATTATTTTGAACTCGTCTAATGAAATAAAAAAGGCCTTTTTAATGGGCTTTAATGACGGTGACGGATTGAAGAAGGGTTACAAAAGCACATCAGAATTCAAAAACTTCAAAACGAAGTCAAGAATTTTGGCTATGGGACTTTGCTATTTGATAAAAAATTCCACAGGACAAAGAGTTACGCTTAATTTCGAAGACAGAAATAGCGGATATTTCAGCATAAATCTGAATTCCGTTGGAAGAGGCACTAGGGAAGGCCAGCATTTGAAAAAACCCCATGATATGATTAAAAAAATACGGAAGGTCCAATACGATAGTTTTGTTTACGATTTAGAAACAGAAGACCATGTATTTCATGGGGGTGTGGGAGGCAACCTGTTTCATAATACAGGACCCCGGCGCGGCGAGGTCTTTGCGACATCGAATTTCGCCAAGCAGATCGCTGAGATAGAAAAGGGGATAAAGGAGCCTGTTATTTTTGTCGGCAACCTGAATGCATCCAGGGATTTTACCGATGTGCGAGATGTGGTAAAGGCTTACACGATTGCTGTTGAAAAATGCGATTACGGCGAGGCATACAATATCTGCTCCGGCAGGGGATGGAAAATCAGCGACATGCTACAGCTGCTGCTCTCCATGTCGAAAAAGAAAATCGAGATAAGACAGGACCCTGCAAGAATGCGGCCGAGCGACGTAGAAATACTTCTCGGAGACTATTCCAAATTCCACAAGAAAACAGGATGGGTTCCGCAGATTCCATTCGAGCAGACGATGAAAGACCTCCTGGATTACTGGAGAAACCTCGCATAAGCGGCGATTCTATGGAAAAAATAAGGAATGCTGTGTCAAATAGCTATTTTGTTCTTTCACTGTCCCTGCTTGGGATATTTATCGGTTACCTGCTCAGAATTTTCCTTTCGAGGGCGCTTACGCTGGAGGATTTCGGGCTCTTCTACGCCGTCAGCGCATTCATCGGCCTGTTCACCCTGGTAAGATATCTCGGCCTCAACCAGGCACTCGCGAAATACATACCGGAATTCATGATACGCAACGAGAAGGGCAACATAAAATCTTCGGTGCTTTCAGTCTTTGTCATCCAGACGCTTACGATAATCGCCTTCACTGCGCTGGTATTCATCTTCCGCGAGCAGATCTCGGTCTCGCTCTTCAAATCCCCGTCAGCAGAGCCAATACTCCTGCTCATGACGCTGAGCTTCTTCCCCAGCATGTTCTTCACTGTATTCCAATCTGTATTCCAGGGATACCAGAAACTCAAGCTTTACGCATCCGTCGAGCCGGTAAGGATAGCGCTCACCTTCCTTTTTTCTGTGATATTTATCGACATGGGTGCGACAGGGGTTGCTGTCGCATACCTGATAGCGGCTTGTGCGACGACCATCGTATTTTTCAGGAGCTTCCAGGGACTTGGGATAACAAAACACGCTTCGAAGATGTCTTTTGGCCTAACAAAAAAACTCCTAAAATTCAGCATGCCGGTGTTCGTAAGCAGCATCGCGGCGATCGTAATAAGCTATACCGACACAATTGTCATAACATTTCACAGGACACTTCAGGAAGTTGCCCTGTATCAGGTCGCCCTCCCGACCTCCCAGCTCCTCCTGATCTTCTCTGGTTCCATTGCAGCCGTCGCATTCCCGCTGATCTCAGAGCTATATTCAAGAAAGCGATTCAGCGAGGTGAAAAAAGGCGTAAGGACAATGTCTGTTCTGCTGCTTGTGATGATAATGCCATTCGTTGCAATACTAGTGACTTTCCCGGAAGCCATTATAGGTATTCTGTTCAGCGAAAGCTTCCTCCCGGCGTCTCTTGCGCTACGGGTGCTTTCTGTCTCCATGATATTTTATTCGCTATTTGTCGTGTTCCAGACCACTCTTGACGGGATAGGGAAGCCGATAATCACCACAAAGATAATGTTTTCCATGGCAGGAATCAATCTATCGCTAAATCTAATGCTGGTCCCAATCCTCGGCATCACAGGGTCCGCTTTCGCATCGCTTCTTGCTTATGCGGCTGGCGTCGTGCTCGGGATGAGGTTTGTATCAATTCACGCAGGGGTTTCGCTGCCATTCAACAGACTGGCTAAAATAATCGTGAGCTCAATCGCCTCCATTGCCGTCATGTTTTTGATAAAATCTACACTTTCGTTGCCGCTATATCCGAAATTTGCCTTGGCAGTAGCGGCTGGCATCGCAGTTTATATTTTGGCCGCGTCTGCCATGAGGGCCATAACTTATGAAGATATAAAATTCATAGAATCCAAGGGAAACATGCCAAGGCCGGTCAGAGAACTTGCGAGAATGGTATTCAGAAAAAAGAAGAGGGGGTGGTAGTGTGAAAATAGCAATAATGCACGACTACTTTCGATAAAAGAGGCGGCGGAGAACGCCTGATAATAAACCTAGCCAGGGCCCTAAAAGCCGATGTCTATACTGGATTCATAGACAAAGGGAAAACTTTCGATACAAAAGGAATCAGTATCCACAGCTTCGATATCCGCGGGCCCCAGCTAATCAGGAACATGAAAATCGCGAAAAGATTCGGAAGCTTTGATTTCCCGAAATACGATGCTTACATATTTTCCGGGGTGTGGTGCATTTCCGCCGCAAGTAACTGCCATCCCAATGCCCTTTACTTGCATACCCCGATGAGGATTCTATATGATCTTCGAAGGCATTTTTTAGAGAAAACAAATCCTGTTGAGCGATTTCTCATCCGCAGATTCATCAAGCATTGGCTGCCTAAGGACCAGGCTTACATGAGAAATTTTGATGTAATCTGTGCAAACTCGGAGAATGTGAGAAGGCGTGTAATGAGATATTATGGTAAAAATCTCCTAAGGAAAACTATCGTAGTCTACACAGGCATCGAGACGAAAAGGTACAAATTCATTAGGGAAGGCGACTTCTACCTTTCGGCGGCGCGGCTCGACCCGCTGAAGCGGATAGATATGATAATAGCTGCGTTCATGAAGATGCCAAACAGGAAGCTTGTCATAGCAGGCAACGGACCGGACGAACAGCGGCTGAAGCGCTTGGCCGCGGGCTGCAAGAACATAACTTTTCTTGGCAGCGTCAACGACAAGAAACTTCTGAAGCTATACGGGACTTGCAAGGCCACGATTGCCGCGAACGTGGACGAGGATCTTGGGCTGATAGCTATAGAGAGCCATGCAAGCGGCAAGCCTATAGCTGCGATAAAGGAAGGCGGCTTCCTTGAAACGGTCAACAGCGGAAACGGCGTGTTCTTCTCAAGCCAGGATGACATTCCAAGGGCAATAGAGAAACTGGAAAGGACTAAATGGGATCACAAGAAGATCAGGAAGTCGGCTGAACAGTTCGACACCGCAGTATTCTCCGGAAAGATTAAAAAAATAATAGAGGAAGCGCGTGCAGATTACTGAATGAACATTATAGGATGCAGCGGAATCCTGTTTTTTCGCGCCAGCAGCTCTCCGGCGAGGTAGCACGACCCGCATACCAGTATCAAGTCATTCGGACCGGCTATGCTTTTTGCATAACCATACGCATCGCCGACGTCTTCAATTATTTTCGCATTTCTTATATCCAGCTCAACAGGGTCCAGCGAACGGTTTACTTTCGGCTTCGTGAGTATCAGAACGTCTGTATCAGGCAGCTTTTTGGCCATTCCGGCGTAATCCTTGTCCTTCATCACGCCGAATATAGTTATCAGCCTGCTGTATTTGAGCGTTCCGACGAACCCAGACATGTTTTCTATCCCTTCAAGATTATGCGCGCAGTCAAGAAGCACATTTTTCTCTACGAACTCCAAGCGGGCCGGCCAATACGTGTCCATCAAACCTTTTTTGATTGCGCCTTCGTTTACCTTCAGAAAGCGAGCTACCGAGGCTGCCAGCCCTGCATTCGTTCTCTGATAAATTCCGTTCATGTTAGTATTTTCTTTTTGATCTACTATGATCAACGGAGCTTTTCTTTCATCGCAGATTTTTTTAACCGGGCTTAGGGAGGCCACACACGAAGTCGTGAAGAGCGGAATCCCTTGTTTCACTATGCCAGCCTTCTCTGCGGCAATCTGCTCAAGAGTATCGCCGAGCCATTTCATGTGATCGAAAGAAATGCCTGTTATGACAGTCGTGATTGGATGAACAACATTCGTGGCGTCCAGTCTCCCTCCCATACCGACTTCAAAGATTGCATAATCAACATTCTTCTCGCAGAAATAAAGAAAGGCTACTGCTGTCGTCAGCTCGAAAAAAGTCAATTCGACGCCCGTCCCCCTTACTTTATTAACAAGCCTGTGAGCATCAGCCTTACTGATTTGTAACCTGTTGACCTGGAAACGTTCGGTGAAGTCAACGAGATGCGGGCTGGTGAACATGCCAACGCTGTAACCTGATTGCCTGAGAATTGATTCAAGCATCGCGCAGACCGAGCCTTTTCCATTCGTCCCGGCAACATGAATTATTATGAGTCTATCCTGAGGATTGCCCAGTTTTTCCATCGCACGGCTGATGTTCTCCAGTCCTGGCATTATTCCGATCGTCTTCAAGCTGTATAACCAGTCAAGCATTTTTTCGTATTCATCCATAGTTATTGCCTAATAAATCATTCAAATGCAAACCTACATAGCTCCACGCTCTATGGTTTTCTTCAACCCTTGTTCCAAATCATATTCTGGCTCATAACCCAACACTTTTTTGATTTTTGATATGTCGGATAGCTGCATGTGTATATAATTTTTGGCGGTATTCGTAACGTATTCAGGTTTTATATTTTTTCCAAGTAGCGTGTTTATTATTGCAACAAGCTCGTTGAGCGATGTGGATTTTCCTGTCCCCACATTAAAAACCTCGCCAGAAAGATTTTCCTTTGAGTTCATAGCAAGCAAATTCGCATCAACTACGTCAGCCACATATGTGAATTCTCTTGTTTGTGCACCGTTTCCATACACAACAGGCTGTTCATTGCGCTGCATTACCCATAAGAATTGTGAAGCCATATTGGCAAATACCCCCTTGGATTTTTCATGCGGACCATAGATACTCATATACCTGAATCCGATTGTTTCTAGTCCATATTCTCTGCCAAATAGCATAGCAAAATGTTCATTGAGCAGCTTAGTTGTCGAATAGAAATTAACGGGCCATACCTGCATGTCCTCTTGAAGGGGCGGCTTGTTGTTGCCATAGATAGACGAAGTAGACGCATAGATCAATTTCTTTACACCATTGATACGGCACGCATTTAGAAGGTTTATGAATCCGTCCACATTCACAGAAACAGCACTTCTCAGGTCTTGAAGGAACATCGGCGAGGAAGAGGCAGCTGCCTGATTAAATACTATATCTATATCTTTTGTAGCCTTTTTTACAGTCTGGAAGTCTCTTATATCGCCACTAACCACCTCAATTTCATTTTTTACAGCATCTAAATTTTCCATACTGCCCTTAGAGAAATCGTCTAGAACTGCGACACCGTGATCCTTTTCCACTAAAGCCTCGACTAGATTACTTCCTATGAAACCTGCCCCGCCTGTCACAAGTATTTTCATTACACAAACCTCTTTTCAAAGTGCTCTCTTACAGCTGCCAGCCTTTCCACAGTTCCTACATCTCTTTTGAACCAATTTTCCGGCATCTTGAACCCGTAAAGTTCTTTGCTGCCTATTAATTTAAGCAGAACATCCTCGATGCTACAGTTACCGTCAGGCACATACTTGAGTAGTTCGATAGTCGATACTACCATCCCTGAGTTTGCTGTCCTGCACACGTCTTGACCACGGCCTATAAATCTTGTTATCTTTCCGTCTTCGCCCATTTCCAATACATCGCTGTCTAGAGGATGGTCCGTCTCCCTGACAAGCAGTGTTGCAAAAGCGCCCTTATTTTTATGAAATTTTATGAGTTGCCTGAAACCGAAATTTTCATCTATCATTGAATCGCCGTTCATGATAACAATATAACTCGCGTCTTCCAAAAACCCCCATGCATTTTTCACTGCGCCGCCGCTGCCCAGTGGTTCTGGTTCATTAGGGTAATAAATTTTCACCCCAAAGTTGCCGCCATCGCCAAAATATTCTTTTACCTTTTCAGAAAGATAACTGGTACATAAAACTATTTTATTTATACCACAATTCCGTAAGTTCTGTATCTGGTGCTCAAGTATAGGCTTGCCATCTATTTTTATCAACGGTTTTGGCGTATCGAGCGTCAGCGGCCGAAGGCGCTCACCTTTTCCACCTGCAAGAATTACTACTTTCACGTTTATCAGCTCTTCTACCATATTGACTGCATCAGGCAGGTTGTCACAAATGTAATCCGGATCTGCATGGTATTTTCCATCCTTTCCTGCCAATCCTGTTTTAACTAAAATCGAAACGCAGCCAGCATTTTTCGCTGTCTGCACGTCTCTTGTACTGTCTCCAATGAAAAAACTGCCAGATAAATCTATGCTGAAGTCTTTAGCCGCTTTCTCCACCAAACCAGTCTTCGGTTTTCTGCAATTGCATTCAATACGGTATTTTTTTGCATGATCCGGAACATCTTCGTGTTGCTCAGGATGGTGCGGACAGAAGTAAACCGCATCTATTTTTGCGCCTTCATTTTTCAAATCTCCGACAAGTTTATCATGTATTCTATTTACATCGTCTTCGCTGCAGAGGCCGCGGGCAACAACAGGCTGGTTAGTTATAATTATGACCAGAAAATTTTTGTTTAGAATTTTTATTGAATCCGCAAGGTTGTCTATGGGGTCGACCTGTTCATGTCTGTAAAAGTAACCGTCAGACTTGGTTATGGTCCCGTCCCTGTCCAGAAAAACAGCACGATTCATAGAAATCACTTGATCACCTTAAGGCATCATAACCAAAAAGTTCCTTAATAACAAGAGCACATATCCTGTGGTAAGATATTATATGACCTTCTTGTATTATCGATACGTTCGATACCGGCACATTAAGCAATATGTCAACAGAACCTTTTAGCAAGCCGCCTTCATTGCCTGTGAGTCCAACCGTTACCGCGCCCAAATTTTTTGCGGCTTTTATGGCATTTATTACATTTTTTGAATTGCCGCTTGTGCTTATGCCTATGACAACATCACCTTTTTTGGCATTGGCATCTACGAAACGCTCAAAACTCGTGTCATAGTTATAATCGTTGCTTATGGCGGTAAGCGCAGAGATGTTAAACGGGGTGAGGGCGCTTAATGCTTTCCGCCCCTTATCAATAGAAGACAGCTGGCCTTCTAGTTCCGCAGCAAAATGCATCGAGTCTGCAGCAGACCCGCCATTGCCGAAGATTATCAATTTGCCATCATTTTTATAGCATTTAATAATCACTTCCGCAATTGCCGCGATTGAGCTGATATCTAATTTGTCCACCATTTCTTTGTGCAGATTGATTTTTTCTTCCAAATAGCCCATTAGAAAACACTCCTTATACTCGGTTCCCATGTCTGAAGACCTTCGAAATCAAAAGTAAATGAAACGGGTGTTATTCCAGCCGCCTGAAGGGCTGCAATCACTTTATGTTCTTTGTCAGGCTCGCAATAAAAGAACATGAATCCTCCAGCACCAGCGCCAGATATTTTTCCACCAAGCGCGCCATTTTTAATGGCTAGATCATAAATGTCATCGATGTATTTGTCCGTCACGAGAGACGAATGTTTTTTCTTCGCTTCCCATGCGTCATGAAGAAGTTCTCCAAATCTCAGAAAATCGCCGCGAAGAAGCGCATACCGTATCTCTTGTGTCAATTCTTTTGTTTTGTCAAGCGCGTCAGAGACATCCTGCTTTTCCTTGTAACCCTTTTTCTCGGCTTCTATTATGTCGCCACCTACTGGTCTGTCTCTCGTATAAACCAGAACCAAGTGTTTTTCTAATTCTAGCACATGATCTTTTCTTATTTTCAACGGATTTACTCTTACCCAGCCGTTACCAAACTCAATAAAGTTTATGCCACCGAATACTGTTGCGTACTGGTCCTGATAGCCACCGCCGATCTTTAGTTCTTCTCTTTCTAACTTATAAGCGAGCTCTGCAATTTCGTAATCAGTCATACTTCTTTCGGCACGCACATGATTGAATAGCCCAATCATGGCAGCAAAAGCAGCAGCAGATGCACCTAGTCCAGAGCGTGGTGGAACATCGCTCCTCATCCAGATGTTAGCTCCACGGCCCGATGTATTTAGATGTTTTATTACAGCCTTGAGTACGTCTAATTCATTGTTGTACTCTAATTCATTTATGTTCCTGAAATGCAAACTTTTTAGAAAATCTACAGATTCTATATGCAACTCTTTATCTTGGCGAGTCTCTAAAGTTGCATAAGAGTATTTGTTTATAGTTGCCGCAACAACAGCGCCTCCGCGTTCGTTGCAATAAGGCGGAATATCTGTACCGCCACCGGCAAAGGATATTCGCAAAGGCGAACGACTTCTTATTATCATTTTATCACTTCGAAAAAACAGAATATAATACGTTCAAATGATTTAAATATCTTCATCTTCATACTTTTTCATACTTT
>JACQNY010000006.1 GCA_016202795.1 Candidatus Aenigmatarchaeota archaeon | reverse complement strand
ATGATGGAAACTATATAAATATCGATGAAAAATTATTGAATAAGGGGGGTTGGGATTCGGATGTTATTCTCAATGATAAAATTATGATTCGCCAAACTGGAGATAGAATATATGCTTCACTCGATACTCAGAAGTATTATCACTTGAACAATATACATTCGTTTAATCTAAAAAATAGCATATTGGATACGCGGTACATTCTCGCTATATTAAACTCAAATATATTATCTTCATATTACTTACTAACAACTCTAGAAAAGCATCGGGCCATGGCACAAACTGACATCGAAACTTTAGAGAAATTGCCAATAAAAGAATCATCTAAGTTAGAACAACAACCGTTCATAAAACTAGTGGATAAAATTATTTCTCTTAACATTCAACTTCAAGAAATTGGAGACATACAAACGTCTCACCGTCAAGAGCTTGAGGTTGAAAAGGACAAAACCAATACTCAGATCGACGATCTAGTCTACAAGCTGTATGGCATAACTGAAGAGGAAAAGAAAGTCATCGAGGAAAGCCTAAAGTAACAATTACTGATTATCTGTTTGTGTTATTTCTTATGGAACGGCAAATTTAATCGTGCTGCTTTTTCCTTGTGTTTCCTTTGAGTACGGTTGAATGAAAGCAGTATATTCCTGTCCGTTTTTAACGTTTGGAATTGGAATGTTAAAATATGTATTTTTGCCAGGTTCTAATAGTACGCCCGAGGGGAGACACTTATCAGACTGATTAATTTCTTTGTTTTCAATATCTCGTATAACGTAAGCTATGTTAACCGCATATGCAAGATGGTTTCCTATGTTTTTTACGATTGTTTTTAGAACGTTTCGTGGCAGACTAACTTCGCTAGTATCCACCCTTTCTATTACTATTATTGGTGCCCGTGTAAGAAACTCAACAATTGCTCGACCCACAAATTTAACCATAATAGTCCATATTACCCCGATTATTGTAAGTGCGTAAAAGAGTCCAGTATTATCTATTCCTGGCAGTATAAAAAAAACTAGAGATCCAATAAATATTAATCCGGTTAAACCAACCATTACAAATGCTAGTGATATATAGTCAATCGCGCTTTCTTTAAGACATTCATTTTCTTGAGTGGTTAATTTCCTAAATGTTTTCATACTATTTCCTCAAATCCCATCCATCTTCAGTTTCCCTGTCTTTAATGTATTTTGGTTTCTATTTCAAATCTTCATATTAAATCAGCATCTTGCTGGCCTTTTTTGCAGCCAGGCTGGGGATTTGATTTTGGGGGCTGGCATTTTCTGCTTTCGGGAGCGTGTATTGCTCGAAAAGGAGTCTTGCGAGGTATTTGGCGAATGGCTGCTGGTTGCCCTTGTCCGCTTCCTCGATTTGGCTGTAGTACTCTTCCTTGTACTTGACCTCAATGACTGCCGGCGGGAATCCGGCCCTGTGGAGCGCCCAGTTCATCAGCAGGCGCGCCGTGCGCCCGTTGCCGTCCGTGAATGGGTGTATTTGCGCGATCTGGTTGTGGAGCCAGGATGCCAGCTCAATCGGATGCAGCGTTTTCCTTTGTTTCTGGTAGGATTCAAAGACTTGTTTCATTAAGTTTGGGACTTTGCCTGGCTGGGGCGGTTTCCACTGCGAGCCCGAGATCCCGACATCACAGTCCCTGTAGCTGCCTTGGATCCTGCAAGCGGTGTTTTTTGTCACCTCGTATTGGACGTGGCAGACGAACTCGCTGTTTAGCCTGCCCTCGTAGTTCTTGGAGTATTCCCAGGCATCCTTGCCGTTCAACACTTCCATCACGTATTCGGTTCTTGCCCCTTGTGGGACTATGTTGTCTGCCAGTATCAGGGCAGTCTGCCTTAGCGTGAGCGGGTTTCCCTCTATCGCGTTCGTGTTATATGTGAAGCGTATGATGAAGTCCCTTGGCAGCGGTTCATCTTGATTCTTGTAAAACTCGGTTGCTGCGGCGCGCAGGTCTTCGAGCTGTTCTGATTCATCACTGGAAAGCCACTTTGCCTTGTACTGCCTGGGTGATTTCCGGTCAAGTTCAAGGAAATACGGCTTAAGCTCGCTGTCATTTGGGAGTTTCCGGCCAAGGAACACGCGAACTTTTCTTGTTTTCGTGGCTGAAAGGCGCACGCTCTTAGTGAGGTAGTAGTAGTCGTGCGACCCGTGCCTTTGTTTTTCTAAGGAAACCATATTATGACCACAAAACGCTAGTATTTAAACTTTGTGGTCATAATGACTACAATCCGCTAGATTTTGCAAAATGTGTCCATATAACTATCTCTTGCCCCATGGGCGCGCAAGAAATAGCAAAAGTAGGGGCAGACCGATTTGCCGCCCATCGGGGATTCACAATCCAGTATCAACCTGCTCGAAAATAGCGGTAACGTTTAGGGGCTGTTTTAGGTCGTGCGGGGTCAGCGGGCAGCACTTAACCAAAGTTATACTAAAAGATAACTATGGTTGATTTATTATGGGGGTCGGTCGCGACCTGGCTTTCCTGTGAAACGCCGTCAATTATGCGTGTTTTCCCTTGCCGTATTCCTTTAGCCTTACTTTCCCATCTTCCATGCTTACTAGTATGTGTTCCGAGCAAACTTTCCTCAGCTCGGCCGAGCTGCCCATGTACGTATGCAGGTTGATTACTTTTGTGCCCTCGCTTTGCATCAGTTCAATCGCAGGTAAATAGTCGGAATCGCCAGAAAGCACCATTAAGCACTCGTGCTTGTTCTTCTTGTGTTCTTGCAGCATATCCGTAATTAGAAGTACGTCCAGTCCCTTCTCCCTGGTGAGTTTTATCACGCCAAGTTGTTTTAGCAGGAGGTAGGTCTTGTCATCGGTGTTTTGGGGCAGGCCTACCGTGCGTGCCGCTTTTGCCGCGTCTTCTTTGCTTATGCT
>JACQNY010000005.1 GCA_016202795.1 Candidatus Aenigmatarchaeota archaeon | reverse complement strand
ATCAATTGGATGATGTTTTAACAAAAATTCCTGTATTTCTCCGGCAGCTCTATCGTGATTAATCATCGATGCTACTTCAGACCTTATTCCCAAACCGGCTTGAGCGACCTCAAATGGAACAGGTATCAACTCTCCTTCCCACGCGGGAATAGAAGCCTCGATGTCATCGGCCGGCTCTACGTTTACAACATCGTCAGTTACGTCAATTACCCTCCAAGCCTGACCTCTACAAACAAAAGTTGTATTGGGCTGGCCGTGCAACGCTATAAACTCATCGTCAAGCGTCCCTACGTTTTTCCTGGTTATCAAATCAAATATCTTATACTGTCTTACCGATGGGATTGTGCTAAGATTATCGAAATAATACACGAATCCGTTTCTTTTTCTTGTTATATCCTCTCCGTTGATGTGGATGTGGCCAAGCTGCTGCAACTGTTTGCATATTGAATGAAATGTCTTTTGATCCAGGTCTTTGTACAAATAGGATTTTTTTATTAATTCATAAACGTCTTTCATCGGCGTCGAATAAGATTCCAGGGTCATACCAACGATCTGGTGAGCTACCACATCCATAGCAAGTTTATGAGGTCTAGGATTTTCCACCTTGCCTTCCAGGGAAAGTTTCGCTATAGATGTTGATTCAAACGCGTCGTCAGGTCCTGTAGATAAAACTATTCCTTCCGGTGTCCTTTCCATCGCATGTCCGGACCGACCGACACGCTGTATCAACTTTGAAACTTGCCTGGGACTTTGATATTGTATAACAGCCTCTATAGAACCTACATCAATTCCCAATTCTAACGAGGATGTGGCTACAAGAGATTTTATCGTCTCATCTTTGAACCCCTTCTCAAACTCTATTCTTACATCTTTCGCCAAAGATCCGTGATGAGTTTCTATCCTATAATTGCTAAATTTCTTCAGTCTGGAACTTAATATCTCGGAAAACTCCCGTGTGTTTGTAAATATTATAACGGATTTTCTGGCTTCCAAAATTTCCTGTATTCTTCTGAGCCTTGCCGCTGTTTCAATACTGATAAAAAGATCTGACGCCGTTTTCGTATCTTCTGCCCGCGACTCTACAGTCTCGACAACGATTTTCATTTTCTTGGCATATTCAGATTTTATTATTTCACAGTCCCTGCCACCATCCAAAAAATTGGCAACTTCTTTGGGATTTCCTATTGTAGCTGACAATCCGACGGTTTGGAAATCGCCGCTTAGTTTTCTAAGTCTTTCCAGCCCAATACTGAGTTGCGCGCCTCTCTTGGAATTAATTAGTTCATGAACTTCGTCTATTACAACGAATTTTATATTAGAAAGATTTTTTCTCATTAAAGAGCCCGTTAGAATTGACTGCAATGTTTCTGGAGTCGTTATTAGAATATCACTAGGCATCTCTGCCTGTTTCGTTCTTTCGTATTGCGTCGTGTCGCCGTGTCGTACTGCTATCTCCATTTCAAGTTCAGACGCCCACCATTTCAGACGCCCTAACAAATCTCTATTGAGACTTCTAAGAGGTGTGATATAGAGTATGCTTATCGGTTTGAATTTACCGCCTAGCCATTGGTTAAAAACGCCGATCATAACACTTTCAGTTTTGCCAGATCCTGTAGGCGCAACTAAAAGAACATCTTTACCTTTGGTAATAGAAGGCATGGAAATAGTTTGCGCATCCGTAGGCTTTTCGAATCTTTTTGCCACTATACCCGCCAGCTTCTTATCGAGTAGTTCAAATACCATAGATACCAGAGACAAAGAGTTATAGTCAGAAGTATTTATTTAATACAGCGTATGGAAGGCCTAAACAAAATTCGTAGGGTTATCTTATACTACGATCTACAAAGAGAGAAAAAACATCACGTTAGCAGTCGGAATGTTTTCCAAACACTTCTAGGCGCTGTGCTCTCACAGAGAACGAGGGACGAAAACACCGACAAAGCTTCTAAAAATCTATTTCCAGTGGTTTCTAAGCCCGAAGACATGGAAAAGATGAGCTTACAAACAATCCAAAAATTAATTAAACCCAGCGGTTTCTACCGGCAAAAATCCAAAAACCTGAAAAAAATCTGTGAGGTTCTGATTAAAAATCACAAAGGTCGCGTGCCGCGAGAAAGGGAAGAATTGCTCAAATTGCCCGGCGTCGGATTCAAAACAGCGGACATAGTTTTGTTGTACGCTTACGGCATACCTACGATTCCTGTTGACGTTCATGTCGATGTTGTAAGCAAGAGGCTCGGTTTGGTTGAAAAAAGCGCAAAATACGAGGAAACCAGAAAAACGTTGGAAAAAATATTCGACAGGAAAGAAATACCGAGAATAAATTCCGGCATGGTTGAATTCGGCCAGCGGGTTTGTTTGACCGCAAGACCGAAATGCTACATGTGTCCTCTTGTTAAGGTGTGCAAATACGATAAAAAGAACTTAACCCGCCAAAATCAGCGCCTGTAAGATCTGTATGACGAACCGTCTGACAAAGATGCGTAATTTTGCGGAAAACCGCTGAAAGCGCTTCTGTATCCGTTTCCCGGAGTTTGGCTCGCTCCCAGATAATCCTGGAAATGTCTTCGTTCTGAATGACTTCCGTCGTTACACACAATTTGTAAACAAGAAATAAGCTATTAAAGCTTTCTACAGGCCGGCTTCCTTTCTCAGTATTTCCGTTTTATCCGTGCGTTCCCATGTAAACTCCGGTTCATTGCGCCCGAAATGGCCGTAGGCTGCTGTTTTCCTATATATCGGCCTCCGAAGTTGCAATGTCTCAATAATCCAGCTTGGCGTCAGTTTAAAATGTTTTTTCACAAGTCCGATTATCTTCTCTTCAGGTATTTTATTGGTTCCAAAAGTCTCTATATTAATCGACGTCGGTTCCGCTACGCCGATGCAATATGAAATCGCGACTTCGCATTTATCGGCAAGTCCTGCGGCAACTATATTTTTCGCGACATAACGCGCAGCATACGCGCCGGATCTATCAACCTTAGTCGGATCTTTTCCGCTGAAAGCTCCGCCGCCGTGTTTTCCAACTCCGCCGTATGTATCAACGATTATCTTTCTTCCTGTAACTCCGGAATCGCCTTCGGGCCCGCCGATCACGAATTTTCCTGTTGCGTTGATGTGTATGTCCGTACTTTCGTCCAAATATTCTTTGCACACAGGCTTTATGACTTTCTCGGTTATTTCCTTTTTTAACTCGTCCTCCGCTACGTCGCTTGTGTGCTGCGCTGCGATAACAACAGCCGATAATCTCTTCGGCACGCCGTCGTGATATTCCAGACTAACCTGCGATTTTCCGTCAGGCCCGATACTTTTTATCTCGCCATTTTTTCGCGCATCGGCAAGCCTTCTGGTCAGTTTGTGCGCAAGTATTATTGGCAACGGCATCAGCTCCGGCGTCTCGCGGCACGCAAACCCGTACATCATCCCTTGGTCTCCCGCGCCCTGTTCTTTTTGTTCTGTAGCCGTTACACCGAGTGATATATCTGGGCTCTGACCGTGAATCGACACCAATACTCCCGCATCTTCGCTGTCTATCCCAAAAGAAGGGTTTGTGTAACCGATTTCCTTTAACGTTTTTCGAACAATACCTTGAATATCCGCATAACCTTTCGTAGTCACTTCACCCGCGACCACAACCAACCCTGTTGTTGTTAAACATTCAACCGCGACGCGCGAGTTTGGATCCTGAGCCATAAGATTATCTAAGATAGCATCGCTCACCTGGTCACAAATTTTATCGGCGTGACCTTCGGTTACAGACTCGGATGTTATGAAAGTAATTTTCACCATTTTCTTCCTCAAGTTGATACGGTTAACAAAGATATATATTTTAGCAGCATATTATAACTCATGGTTATAATTACCGGCGAATATATCAAGGATTTGAGAAAGAAGGCGTCATTGTCGCAAGCGAAACTGGCAGAAAAGGTAGGAATAAGCCAGGCGCACATAGCTAAGATCGAGTGTGGGAAAGTGAATCCGACGTTGTCCACTGTAAACAAAATCCTAGCCGCTATCCATCCGAAAGAAACCGAAAAGTGCAGGGATGTGATGGAACGAAACGTGAAATTCATAGACCCAAACGATGATGCAAAAAAGGCGCTTATAATAATGCGGCGTTACGGGATCTCGCAGATGCCTGTGATGAAAAAAAACTCTCAGATAGGTAGCGTAAGCGAGACCACGCTGCTTAGAAACTTTGAGCATATAGAAGGTAAAAAGGTCAGGGATATAATGGACAAGCCGTTCCCGATTCTGGACGAGAATGAGAACATAGAAACTCTTCCGGCGCTGCTGGAATTTAATCAGGCCGTTCTGGTTTCGTCTCACGGAAAAATATGCGGAATAATAACAAAACTTGACATTCTCAGATAAGCAACGAGTTATACATATTTAACGTCTGTCTTGCTATGTTGGACCATCGCAGCTTTTTGGCCAGTTTCCTGTTATTTGAAGAAATTATTTTACGCAAATGTCTAGAGTCTGCCAAACGCTGAATAGCATTTGTTAATTCTTCAACATTATTCGGATTGATAACTATCGCGTTTTCGTTGTTAATTAGGTTTCCCCGAGCCGGTTTTGTAACAATCAGGGGTTTCCCGAATGCCAAAGAATCGATAATGGCCTGGCTCTGTCCTCCGGAATAAGAAGATCTGTAAGGGAAAATCATGAACCTTGAATTCTTTATGTACTTTTCAAGTTTTTTGAAAGGCACGAAACTATAAACAAACTCCACCGTTTTTGCGATGCCTAGAGATTCGATAAGTTTTTTTATTTTGTTTTTGTATTCAACATCCGGTCTGTAGATCGGATTTATACTGCCTATCAGAACAAGCTTCAAACCGGTCTCAATTTTGGCAAAAGCCTGCAACAACTCTTCTACACCCTTGTGTTGGTTCAAAAAACCAAAGAATAAAATATAATTACCTTCTGTTCCATGTTTCTCCTTTACAAGACCCATGGGTATTATTTCTATCTTTTTCGCCAGCAGTTCCGGAAGATTCGTTTTTAGAATATCGTAATGGTGTCTAGTATGCACAATGATCTTGTCCGGTTTGTCGTAAAGAAATATTTTATGGAAAACGCTCAACGGAAAATAATCTACGCCGTGAAGCGTCACCACAGATTTTGTTTTTAATTTTTTTAATTCGGAAAGCAGCATGGGCAGGAAAAAAAGGTTGTAAAGCCCAGGTTCGTACTGTATATGCACTACGTCAGGTGCGAATTTTTTTATCGTGCCCATTGATTTATCGGAATCTAGCGATGCTGTGGGCAAATTTTTTAACTCTTCAAACACCTGGGTAAAAGACCTCTTCACTTTTTTTGTCGCTACGATCCGTTCTATCTGCTTCTCTCCCCGAAAACCGGGGCCGCGCCTCGATATTATCATCACCTGATGGCCTGCTTTCCTTAATTCTTTTACCAGCCGCTCCGAGTAATCGGAAACGCCGCATTTATCCGGCGGGTAGGATGTGACCATGCAGATCTTCATCCGAAAAACCTCTTCTTCAAGACTTGGAACAAACCCGCCCAAAAGCCTGTCACATTAGCCATTGATTTGAAAAGCCATAATGATATCGCAGCAAGGAACAAAGGTATTTTATCCGGAAATTTTATTTCCCGCCTTCCGATTATCGGCAACGCAGAAATTAATCCGAACGCGGCGAATAAAATCCAAGCTGGCGGGTACAGAAGCGCTGGTATAAATCCCAAAACCAGCGGTGTTCGCCATCCGAACCAATCCGGGTGTTCCGCCAAAACAACGCCTCCGCCACGGCCTGCGCGGTAAGACTGTTTCAAAAATTCTTTTAGCGTCGGACGGAAATGGTGGTACGTAGGAGCTCCAGGGTACATATAAAATTTGTAGCCCTTTTTTATGGTTCGGTAGCACAATTCCGAATCTTCCGGAACTGTGCGGAAATATCTAAAAAAAGATTCGTCAAAGCCTTTCATCTTTCTAATCACACTGCTTTTCCACATGGCATTATTGCAGGAAATGTTGTTAACCGTGAACGGTTCTTTTTTCCGCTCCGCTATCAATGTATTACCGTCCATTTGTGGCATAAAGTATATGAGTCTCATAAGAAAATTCGCATCTCTCGGAGGATATATTGTGCCGCAAACGCCGGCGACGTCTTCCGGAAGTTTTTTTATAAATCCTGCCAAGTTTGATATCCATTCCTTTGAAACCGTGCAATCAGAGTCCGTGAAAGCTATCAATTCGCCTTTCGCAGCTTTAATTCCATCGTTTCTCGCAGCCGCAGGTCCGCCGTTAATTTTTCTTTGTACGACCCTCAGCTTTTTGGTTTTCAATTTTTTCAAAGTTGGTATGGTATTATCTTTTGATGCGTCATCCACAACTATAACCTCGTAGTTCGGATAATCGGTTTTTAGAACCGATTCTACGGCTTTTTTTATATCTTTTGCCCTGTTGTATGTCGGAATGACTATGGAAACTTTTTTCGTGTTCATCTAACAGCCTCTTCCAGGATCTTTTCGGTTTTCTCAGCGATTATTGACCAGTCAAACTCTTTGATCGCACGCCTCCTTCCCGCGGCCCCGATCTTATTTCGTAATTTCTCGTTGTCAAGCAACAGCCCTATCTTTGACGCAAACGATTTCCTATCGCCTTTTTTTACAAGGTATCCGGTCACGCCGTCAATGATAGATGAGTTTACCCCGCCCACGTCATATGCTATCGACGGCACGCAACAAGACTGCGCCTCGATATTAACCATGCCGAAAGCTTCCATGTGCGACGGCAACACTTGAATGTGTGATATCGAATAATATTTAGGCATGTCGTAATAATCAACGTCCCCGGCGAAAATGAGTTTGCTTCGCACACCGCCAGCATCCGCTTTTCCAAGCAGGTTTTCCATATAGGATTTGTCGTATTTTCCCACGAACAAAAACTTCGTGTTTTTAAATTTTTTTGCTACCATTTCCGCTATGTCCACCAAATCTCCGCAGCCTTTTGATTCGGTGACCCGCCCGGCAAATATTACAACGCGTTCGCCATTTTTTATGCCCAGTTTCGATTGTAATTTCCTGTTTTTCGTCTCCGGCCTGAAGAGCTTCGTATACGTGCCGGGCGTTATCATCTTGACCTTTCCTTTCATCAACGGAAAGTTTTCTATCTGTTTTTTCGCAAATTCCGAACAGGCTATGGTTTTTTCCGATGTGTAGATATCAAACATGTCTATGGCCGTGTTCGTTAATGTGACAGGGCTCCAGTGAAGAAACTCTCCGTAGGAATATTTCACAGACGGCGTTTTCCACATTAGCTGTGGAATTGCGATTCCCTTGTGGACATAAAGCACGTCATATTTTTCTTTAATCCCTCGGTGGGATGTTAAAAAATGCGTAAGCGAGTTCAGAAGGTGGTCTAAAGCCGACACTTTGGTAATGATTTTTCTGCCGCTGTAAAAAATTCTGACACCGTCGCGCGTTTCCGTTTTTTTACCTTCCGCAGAAAGACATATCATGTCCACTTCGTGACCGCGTTTTTTTAGGTTTTTTGCCGACTCGAAAGCAACAGTTTCCAATCCACTTCGCACTATCCATGGCGGCGTTGGTACGAGTACTGCTATTCTCATGATATCATCCGATTTTATCAGAAGAGCCTTTACTAAAATCTACCTTGTAGATCTTAACCTCGCCGTTTGAGTAGACCTGCCTGAAGTTGTTAAGCCCTTTGCCGTCATAGAAATACAGTTTGGTAAATATGCTGTTCTGAACGTCGGGTGTCATGTAAAAGGCTGACGCGTAAGAAGGGTCCAGCCAAAACGTCCCTTCGAGCGTGGCGTTTTCATTTGTATCAGTTTGTTGGCCTGAATTCGTGAAATAAACCGTGTTTCTCACAAAATTCCGGTTCTGGTAAATTGTTGTGAGCTTGCCGTCCTGCTCTATCACAAGGAAGTTGAAAGTTTGGCAGTTGTTCGACGCATCGAACCGCAAACACTGGTCGTAATAACCAACAACGTTGCCGCCCTGGTCTTTTAACGGCTGCAGCCCGATCTGGAAAAACTGCTGCTGTGTGCCTTGCCCGGAATATGTTGGCCAAAGCGAGCCGAAGTAAGACGGCCAAGGATATTTGCTTATCAGGTCCGACGCGGCCAAAAAGTACATTTCCGAGGGCGATTTGCAAGGAACAATGTTACCGAAAGCCTTCCTATTTAATTCGCACTGCGCGTCTGTGAAGTTCATGTATTTTGACAAAATTGATATGGCAAGCTTCTCATCGTTCGTTGTTAATGCTCTGCCGACATCAACTATTCTTGTGTTTAGCGGATATGGTTTACACGAGGTCGGCGGGCAGTGCGCGCCGTCTGCATATGCGCCGCGCTCCGCGATACCGGTTATCCAATGGCCTTGGTCCCACCAATAGGTTACAATAGAATCCTGCGGCGTGTTGTTTTTTATCCATATCATGGCGTTGTACCAGTTGCTGTTCACCGAAGGTCCCAACTGCGACGAAAGCGAAGAGCCTCCGGAAATCGCGGATAACACCGACAAAATTATGACCGCGCCCGCCGTGGAGCGCAAAATTATACTATTCATTTTTCTCACCGTGAATTTTGTTTTCAATAGACTCTATTAAGCCTGTTTCCTTTCTGCTTGCCCACATCCAAAGTTCGCCCAGCCCCACAGACAAAGCGATCGCCGCCGCCGGCGCGAATAATAAAGTAAACCTAACGCCGGATGATATGGCGTAAAACGTAAAAATTACCCACGCAAAGAGTATCGATCCCATAAATCTATTTCTGCGGAACGTTGCGAGTATGGCATATTGAACAAGACCCACGAAAAACAGTATCTGTGAAAACGACACAACGCCGGCATTAAGCAGCAACAGATAAGATGCCGTTAACGCCGAAGACCCGAAAACAAAAGATTCCGCGCCTTTTTTTCCGGAATAAAATTTCCATGAAAGGTAGGCCAGCAATGTTATCACAGCAATCTCAACAAGGTAAACGAGTATCTGGGGCATGCCGGGTATTATGTAGCCGAGAAACTCCAAACCTGCGGTTCGCCCGATAACCTGTTCCCAGCCGGAAAGTGAAAAGATATTTAATTTTTGTAGTTCAGCGACGGAAATGTTGACTATCGACGAGCCTTGGGGATTTGTGCCAAACAGTATAAAACCGCCAAAATAATTTAATGTGTTCACGCCCAAAAACATTGGAACAGCGATTATCCCTATAACAGCGGTGACAGAATATTTTATTCTGGGCTTCGAAGCTTCGACCACGTCTCTAAACAGCTTCTTATTTTTTGCCATCATGGATTGGGCGAAGGATATCGCAATGTTAAGTATAAGGCCGCTCACGCAGATCATTACAACGTACCAGAAAGGGTACCAGCTTAATGCAAAAAGTGTCAGAGAAAAAACCGTTAGCAGCGTGTTCCTCCAGTTTGGCTCTTTTATCAGCCTTGAAAAGG
Organism: Candidatus Aenigmatarchaeota archaeon; assembly: GCA_016202795.1. Taxonomy (GTDB): domain Archaea; phylum Aenigmatarchaeota; class Aenigmatarchaeia; order JACPZZ01; family JACPZZ01; genus JACPZZ01. The sequence continues at coordinate 13,937 of JACQNY010000005.1, read as the reverse complement.
CGAAAAACGAAAACATTGTTAAAAACACTACCGCACCGTCGTTGTCCGGGTCTGCGCCGGTACGCACAAGTATTGACGGCGAAACCGCTATCAATATAGACGATATCAATCCCGCAACTCGACCGCCCATGTACTTACCTATGAAATACGCTGGAAACACGGACAGCGACGCGAGTATTGCCGCAGACCATTTGGTGCTTTGCACCAGGGTTAAATCGTGCACAAATTTCTTTCCTATCGCAAAAGAATAGGCAAGCATGTAAGTGTAAAATTGCGTTGATTTATCTGTCGGCCGGCCGGGCGGGAAATAGCTTAACGGGTCCCAGTCCGGTATTTTCATGTCGTTATCAACGGTCATTTTCGCGTATCTATAAAACCAGTAGCTATCGAATTGCGGCAGCCATGGCGGGTTTATCAAAGCCGGCGTGGCTCGCAGTTTCAACGCCAACGAAAATGAGAACAACAACACTATGATGACTGCAAAAGAAACGAACAGTTTTTTTGGGTCTCTGTTAAACAACATCAGTTCATCTTCCGAGACGATTTTATACCGTTTTTAAGGATAAAAATAAGGACCCCCGCCACCATCTTGACCCCGCGAATCACAGAGCTTTTTTTCCTGTAAGTGACGGAAACTTCCGCCTGTTTTATCCTGAGCTTGTGCTTGATAGCTTCAATCAGAAGTGTGTTTTCAATGATATAACCCCCACCCAAAACGTTAACAACCAAGTTTGCCGCCTTTTTTGTCATCGCTATAAACCCGCAGTTTGTATCAGCAAAATTCGTTCCGAAACGTTGGTTAAAGGCGGTCCTCCAAACAAAATTGCCTAATCGGTGGCGCAAAGGCACGCGTGAAAAATTCCTTTTTCCCATTACAAAATCCGCTTCTCTGTCCAAAAGTGGCTTAAGCAGTCGTTGCGCTTCTGTTATCGAATATTGGCGGTCCGCATCCGCTACTACGATGTATTCCACGTTTTTGAACTTTTTGTTAAAAAACTCCAGTCCTGTTCTCAGCGCTTCACCCTTGCCTTTGTTTAATTTATGGGAAACAACGTGCGCGCCAGCGTCTTTTGCCAGTTTCGCCGTCCCGTCCTCAGAACCATCGTTGATAACCACTATCACAGAGTCCGGAAGGGAGCGTTTCGCCTCAATTATAACCGCTTCGATGTTTTTCTCCTCGTTATACGCGGGCAACAAAACACCAACGTTTTTCATAGGTTCAAACCTTCAGTTAAGCTTACTGACTGAAATATATGTACTTCAAATATAAGATTTGATGTGTGCATGAAATGAAGGTACTTTTTGTTCTAGATTACTTCCCACCTCATGTTGGCGGCGCAGAAACCCTTTTCGACAACATGACAAGAGAACTTTCCCGTCTTGGTGTCGGCGTAACCATTCTCACGCAACGGCTCCCGAACACAAAAGCCTTTGAAATATCACAAGATCGCAGAATACACCGCATTTACTCGCCGGTAAGGCACGCCTTCGCGGTGGTGGCCGCGAAAAAATGCATACGGCTTGCAAACAACTCGGACATCGTGCACGCGGCAACGCTCGGCGGTTTAGCCGCAGTTGCGCTGGTAGAAAAATTTATAAAAAAACCGGTTGTCGCCACAATTTTCGAGGTTTGGGGGGGCCTTTTCTTGAAATTGCAAAAACCGCCCATGTCCGTTATCAATTATGTGACGGAAAGTGCTTCGCTGGATAAATACAAGAAACGTTTTTGTGTGGCTATAAGCAGGGCTACAAAAAATGCGCTCGTAAAAAATGGATTCGATGAAAAAAAAGTTTCTGTAGTCTACCCTGGCGTAGACATAAATTTATTCAACCGCAACGCCAAACTATCGCTGAGGAAGAAAAAACCGACCATATTGTTTTTGGGCAGGCCCGGCGTTGCAAAAGGCATTAATTATCTTATCAAAGCGATGCCCATGGTAAAAGCGGCATTGCCCGAAGCGCGGTTGTTGCTTCTTTTGTCCAAAAATCCCGCGGGCGAGTACAAAAAAACCGTTTCTCTGGTGGCAAAACTTAATTTATCAGATAGTGTGGAATTTCTCGATCCTCGGCCAGTAAAACAATTGCCTGGCATAATAAAATCCGCTGACGTGTGCGTCGTCCCGAGCGTGTCCGAAGGTTTCGGCTTTTCCGCTGCCGAGGCCGCTGCCTGTGGTACGCCTGTTGTCGCATCCAATACGGGCTCTTTGCCAGAAATCGTGAAAAATGGGTATAACGGCCTTTTGTCAGAACCTGCGAACCCTGGGTCCATTGCGAAGAACGTTATAAAGGTTCTATCAGATAAAAATTTAAGACGCCGCCTTTCGTTAAATGGTCCGCGGTCCGTGAAAACGTTTCGCTGGGATAAGGCCGCCAAAGAATATTTAAAAATCTACAAGAGTGTTTTGAAATGACCGAGGAGATGGAAATAAAACTGTCCGCGGAATCCGTGGCGGGTTTCGCTGCCCTGACTATATGCCTTTTTTACCTATATCTTTTCGAATCCGTTACTTTGAACTCGCCGATAGCTTTCGGTGACGAAGGCTTCCACGCAGGCACGCCGAAAAAAATCGTGGAAACCATGGAAATACCGATATATTTCGAGGCTACGAAAATTTATTCCGGTGCGTATTTCCGTCCTCCGCTGCCGCATCTAACCTATGCTGGTGCCATGCTGGCCTTCGGGACTTCGGACGCTGTAACGAAAATACTTACTCCGCTTTTCTCGTTATTTACCGGAATGCTGCTTTTTCTTCTGGCTAAAAAACTCCATTCAAAAGAAGCCGGCTTGGTTGCGGCTTTTTTATATTTTATCACGCCTTCCATGATAACTTACAACGTGCTAGTGTATTCTGAAGCGCCCCTGATATTTTTCTTCACATTCTTCCTTTACAGCTTTTTCAGCTATCTGGAGACCAACGACAAAAAATTCCTTTTGCTCTCCGGTATAACCGCCGGTTTTGTTGTGCTGTCAAAGTTTACCGGCCTTCTTGTGTTTCCTTTGATGATTATCCTGTTTTTATCGTTATCCGCCTGGAAAAACAATATCAAAGGTTTTGCCGCGCTTTTTGTTATAGCCCTGCTCGTTGGCGCGTCGTCGGACGTGCGGCAGATAATAGCATACAACGGTGTTTGCCAGCCAAGAATGCCTGTGGATAATCAATGCTATCTGGGCGACGCCCCGACTGGCATCGAACGCGATATAGGAAGCTTCTCCGGCTATGTACAACAGTCTGGAACAAACCTCTCGTTATTTGACATAGGAATAATGAATTATGTGCAGTTCGGTTACACCTCATTGGTGTTTCTTTTGTTCGTGGCAGGTATAATTTTCGGCCTGCTTGGCAAAAACGAAAAGGTAAAGGCGATGTCTTTTGCCGGCATTTTCCTTTACGGCCTCTTGACTTACGCAACCGTCAACGCCAGAACCGAGGATTCGATTCGCGCAACCCTTCTTGGAGTTGTGCCTTTGTTTGTTCTTGGCGGGATTTATTTCGCAGACCTGGTAAAAAATATTCTTAAGGTCGGGCAAAACAAGGAAAAACTGGCCGCCGGCATTGTGATAGCGCTTTCTCTTTTCATAGCCATATACGGCTACAGCGTGTCCGGAAACCGTATCGATGAAATGAAATCTGTAAAACAATTCAGTCCGGATTACATCGAAGGCTGCAAATGGATCGACGAGAACATACCGCCAGGCTCTTACACAATAAACCTTTGGGGTGCGCCGTGCCAGTTCTATGCGCCTAGGATAAATTCTGTGTGGACGGATATGAAAGAATTGCCAGATGTCTTGTTCTCAAACAGTGATGAAGTCGTTATGCCGTTATTGCAAAGAAACGGCATAAATTACATAGTGATCGCAAAATTCTCCATAAGCGACTCGAACGTTGTTACTTCAACCCCGGTGTCTTTTGTGAATTACGTAAGAGGTTCGGAAAAATTCGCGCTCGTGTACGAGAATCCCGCTACGTTGGTATACAAAATAAATTATGGATGATAGCATGAACTTAACAATAATTCTGGCCTCTGCCCTGTCCTTTTTCACATCCTTTGTTGTACTTCCAAAACTGATAAAATTCCTGGGGTCCATAGGCATGGTCGGCGTCGATATACAAAAACCTCACAAACCAAAGATCGCTGAGATGGGCGGGCCTGCCATAATGCCAGGCTTCCTTGCCGGCATGTTTCTTTTCATATGGCTGAACGTTTTCATATTTTCCGGAAATGTGCTTTCTCTGGCAGAACTTGCAGGCATATTCGCAGGCATGTCAACGATATTAATAATCATGGTAATAGGCATGTTCGACGACATGACAAGGCTGCAAAATAAAAACGAAGGCACGAAAGGTTTTGAAAAGTACAAACGAACAGGGTTAAAGCAGTGGCAAAAACCTTTGTTGACATTGCCCGCGGCGATACCGCTTATGGCTATAATGGCCGGCGATTCCACAATGTCACTGCCTCTGATCGGAGTTGTGAATCTTGGAATTTTATATCCGCTTATGGTAGTTCCGATAGGCGTTGTTGGAGCGTCAAATGCTGTTAACATGCTTGCTGGCTTCAATGGTTTGGAGGCCGGTTTGGGTTTCGTTACTCTCGTGTTCATGGGGATTTTCGGTTACATAAACGGTGAAGTCGCTGCAGCATCGATAGCTTTTGTTATGGCCGCTGCTTTGCTGGCGTTCCTTTATTACAACTGGTATCCGGCGCGCATCATGCCAGGAGACAGTTTTGTTTACGCGCTGGGGGCAACCATGGCCGTCATCGCTATTATAGGCAACATGGAAAAATTCGCGCTTTACATATTTACTCCGTGGATAATTGAGCTTGTCCTGAAGCTTCGATCCGGCTTGTCCGCGGAGAATTACGGAGTACTTGGCAGGAATGGGGTTTTGAAGCCGAAATACGATAGACCCTATTCTATCACTCATATTGTTATGATGTCGGGCAATTTCAGGGAATGGCAGGTTAGCGCAATAATCATAGGGATGCAAACAATTGTTTGTATCATCTCGCTTCTATTGGCGGCCGGGTTTGTTCTAAAATACTGATTGTGATCGATATGAAAATAGATATGCACGTGCACACTAAATATTCCGCGGACTGCAATATGCGCCCGATTGACATAATCAACAAAGAACTTTCAACTGGAATTGATTGCGCGGCAATAGCAGATCATAACAGCTTCTCGTCCTTCAAAGACTTCGATAAGTCGGGGATAAAAACAATCAAAGGCGAGGAGATCTCGACCAATAATGGCCACCTAATAGGTTTATTTCTCGAAGAGGCTGTTAAATCGCGCGATTTTTTCGAAGCATGCGACGAAATACATTCACAGGGGGCGATTTCAATTTTACCCCATCCCTACAGGGCCCACAAAAACCCTGAAAATTTAGTAGGCAATGTAGATGTGGTGGAAATTTTTAACGCACGAACGTCAAACCGCGATAACGAAAAAGCTTCGTTATTGGCTGACGAAAACAAAAAAACCCGCATCTGCGGAAGCGATGCTCACTTTTCATCTGAATTAGGTCACGGTGTAATAGACGTTAAAACAGAAGATCTGCAAGACGCCAGAAAACTTATCCTGAAAGGAAAATTTGAAATGGTTCTGACCCCAAGCCCGTTTTACGTCCATCCGATGACATGGCTTGTAAAAGGAATTAAATTATTAAGCTATTTCGTTAAAAGATAATTCCCAATAGCAAGTGCATCGATGCCCTCGCGGTAAAAATCGGCAATCGCTTCCTGCGGCGTGTTAACAATAGGTTCGCCGGCTACGTTAAAACTCGTATTCAGCAGAACAGGAACACTGGTCAACTTGTAGAATTCGGATATCAGTTTGTGGTATTTTGGGTTTTGGTCCTTCCTTACTGTTTGCGACCGCATCGTCCCGTCTGTATGAACGACTGCGGGAATATCTTTTTGCACATCCTCGGGGACTTTCTGTATCAGGATCATGAACGGCGCCTCGCGGTCGACTTCGAAATATTTACTTCTTTTTTCATCAAGCACGCTAGGACAAAACGGACGGAACGCTTCGCGGTGCTTTACATAAAAGTTTATAGTGTCTTTCATTTTCGGATCGCGCGGATCTGCTAAAATGCTCCTGTTTCCCAAAGCGCGCGGCCCGCCTTCCATTCTTCCCTGGAACCACCCGACGATTTTTCCTTTCGCAAGCAGCTCTGCGACTTTTCCGGCTATATCCGTGTGGTAGGCAGCCTCGACTTTCAGCATCTGCAAAATTTTTTTGAGATAGTCGTCCGAATATTCTGGCCCATAATATATGTGTTCCATTTTATCGAATCTGTTTCCGCTATCAACGGCCATCTTGACTGCGCAACCTATGGCGTTGCCGGCGTCGTTGGATGCTGGCTGTATGAATATATCATCGATAAGGCCGGAATAAAGTATTTCCCCATTCATCTTCGAGTTCAACGCGACGCCTCCTGCAAGGCAGAGATTTTTAGACCCTGTATCTTCAACAAAATTTTCCACGAGATGTTTCACTATTTCCTCAAGTTTGTGCTGGATGGAATAGGCGATATTTTTTTGGTATGCGGTATAATCGGTCTTGTCACTAGGAAGTCTCGCTTTTCCCAGCATATCAATGGCAAAATCGGAATATGACCAGGCTTTATTGTCGTACCTGTGGTCGAATTTGTATCCGTCCGGGTTTTTCTTTATTATTTCATCAAAAATTTTGAGGTATCTTTTACCATAAGGCGCCAGCCCCATAACCTTGCCCTCACCCTCAAACGCTTGGAACCCCAGCCATTCCGTTATTGCCATATACGCTATGCCTAGGCTGTTAGGAACAGCAAACTCTTTAATCACCTCGATTTTTTCGCCGCTCCCATAGGCCGCCATTGTCGCGGTAGACTCGCCTGCGCCATCGATAGTAAGTATCGTAGCATCCTTAAAACCGCTGAGATAAAATGACGATGCGGCATGCGCCATATGATGGTCGATGTACTCGACTTTTGGGCTGTAATTGAAATTTTTCTTGAACCCGGAATTAACGAAATTGAAAACCGCCGCCCTCAGGTAAGGCGTCCCCACAAGTTGTTCAGGCCCTCTAAGGAATTGGGATTTTCTTTTCCAAAAAAGATTTTTATAGCTTGGATTAAAATGAAAACCTATATTGTCCACATCGGAAAGTTTTATGCCGGCTGTCTTAAGGCAGAACGAAATGGATTTTGCAGGAAACGCTTTCGGTGAATGTTTTATTCTGTTGAATCTTTCCTCCTCAACGAATGCGATTACCTCGTTATTCTTGACTAAACATGCAGCCGGATCGTGCATCATTCCGGACAATCCAAGAAAGTACATTTTTGTCCCCGTTTAGACGTGTTTTTCCCAGCTTTGTATCTGGTCCCTTATAGTTTGCTCGAAAGGTATTTCCGGCTCCCAGCCAAGTTCTTTCTTGGCCTTTGAAAAATCCCCGATAAGCATCTCGACTTCGGCCTTTCTGAATCTCGATCTGTCCACCTCTACAACCATTTTCCCTTCGAGCCCGGCCATTTTTATTGCCATTTGTACAACGTCTCCTATTCTCCAGCCCTTGCCGGAACATAAATTGTAAACTTCGCCCGCTTTGCCACTTTCTACGGCCAGCATATAGCCGACAATAATATCCCTTACATCGGAATAATCCCGTATCGGATCCTGGTTTCCTATTGTCAAAACTTTCTTGCCGTATTTTTTACCTTCTGCTACTTGTTTCGCAATTACTGAAGTTACAAACTCCTCCCCTCGTCGAGGGCCTTCATGGTTAAACGCTCTCGTCCGCACAACAGGTATGCCATACGCCTTGTGGTGACAAAAACACATATAATCGCCGGCGACTTTCGATACAGCGTACGGTGACAACGGACGCAAATAATTTGTTTCCTTTATTGGAAGTTCTGATATGACTTTCCCATTTTCGTCCGCCATGGGAGGCGGAGACACGACAACACCGCTTTTCAAAAGTTCCTTGTAATGCGCATCGTCCTTTATCGCAAGCCCGTATTCTTCCGAGCTTCCGGCGAAATGAATTTTCTCCAGCCTGTCGTAATGTCTCGCTGCCTCAAGAACATTGGCTGTCCCAATCACGTTCGTGTAGTAAGTATCGGTCGGAGATTCAAAACTTCTGGTCACATAACTTTGCGCGGCTAGGTGGAAGACCACATCAATCTGATTTTTTTTAAGGACATCCACTATGGACGACATGTCATTAAGATCCCCAGACTGTATGCTGATTTTGTGGGCTATGTGTGATATGTTTTTCCTGCTTGGCACGGATTGACGGCGCACAAGCCCGAAGACTTTTGACCCGAATTTTTCTGACAACAAAGTCTCCGCTAACCAAGATCCGACGAAACCGGTTATTCCAAGTATCAGTACGTTTTTATCTTTCCACTGATTTTGCATAATACATCACTATCGGTTAAAACGCTTATAAGCTTAATCTGAAAAACGGGAAATTAAACCCAGAATTCTGTCGAAAGCGGAGTGTGTGAATTTGGGAAACCTGGACTTGATGTAATTTATCATCCCTACATCAGTCTCGTTAAAAAATTTCGTTATTAGAAGGACGCTTGAATACACAACTAATCCGCCGACAACGGTTATTTCCCAGTAATTACCGTTCATAAATCTGTTTGCGCCGTATGAAAAAATTAAATAAAACGCGAGGGACATTAAGATTTTCATCGTATCCCTTACTGGGAACGCCAGATTCAAGCTTGTTTTGATTTTTATGCCGCTGTAAATCATCATTGAAAATCCGCACACCAAAAACGCCAATGACGCGCCTAACAGGCCGAATTTGGGTATTAACATCATAGACGCGACAAGATTTACGAAACCTGCAATCAGGTTTGCGTTTCTGCTTTCATTCACTCTTCCTGTAGCGTATAAAGTATTTATAAAAACTGTTGCCAAGCCGACAAAAAGATAAGCAACGGCCAACGGCGCTATTATGCTGGCCCCTTCAAGGTATTGTCCCGACGCCAGCAAAAGGATTATCTGTTTGGAAAAAATTGCGATTGTAGCAAGTATTGGGAACGCCAAAATCATGGAATATCTTGTGCCGTGAAAAAATATTCTGTTCACAGAGTCTTTATTATCCGATTGCTGCGACATCACGGGGAATGTTCCGAACGATATGAGCTGGGGTATCATTCTTACCGGTGACGACAAAAAGAATATCAGGGAAAAAAGTCCCACTGAGATCGGGGTTGAAAGAATGCTCAATATCACAATACTACCCTGGTTTATTAGCATTGTTCCTATGTTGCTCACAAGAACCGGTATTGAATAAAACCAGATCTTTTCCTTGTCGACCGGGCCTTTGCCTCTCGGGACAAGCCTGTACCTTATGCCCAGAGTGATTAACGACGCTGCCAAAAACCCATAAATAGGTCCTAAATAACTGTAGCCTAGAATTATCAACGGCAACGTTACTAAGATTTTTGATATGGACAATGCCGCGTCGGAAAGAAAAATTGATTTTATCTTTTGTAATCCGTAAAGGTAGCCGTTAGTTATGTAAAGTAGGTTTGTCACAAATATCATGAAAAATATCAGCACGGAATCATTAACTGTGATTGGAATTGTTTTGGAAATGGAAGAATTGAAAACTACGAGAACAATTCCGAATATTATCGATGATAACGAAGTTATTTTCGCGGCCCATCGAAGCGAACCGGCTATTTTCTTTCTCTGGCCATTTTTTTCATAATATGGAAAAAGCTTGGTTATCGCGATGTTTATCCCTAAGCTTGCGAAACTCACAAGAAACATGGCAATGTTGTAAACTGTTGAAAATCGTCCCACCTCTCCCGGGGATAACAGCTTTCCCATTATAACCCAATAAAAATAACCGCCCAGGATAAGTACTATCCAATCCATAAAAAGGTAAAAAGTGTTTGATATTATCCTTGATGCGTTTCCCATTGAACCACTTGTAGCAAATTATTATTTTATCATTTAAGAAGAATGCTTTTCAGCGTTCCAGCAACATGATCAAGTTCTTCATGTTTCAGGTATTGGTGGCACCCGACGTAAAAACCGTTGTTGCCGATCAATTCTGCGTTTGGCAGTTTTCCTTCATATTTTTTCTTTAGGAAAGAATATGCGGGCTGCTGCGTCGGTATGCAGTTAAAAATAGGCCTGTTCTCTATGCCGGCTTTTGTCAGTTGTTTGGATATTTCGTTCCTGGAAAACGAATTGTCGGTCAATACCATTGGATATCCTAAAAAACTTATGCCTTCTGTGCGAACCGGCAATTTTAAGGTACCGTTTAATGGCGCGAGCGCATCGTTCAGATACTCGACGTTTTCTCTGCGTTTTGAAAGTATCTGGTCAACAACCTTTAATTGAAGAAGCGCTATCGCGGGCTGGTATTCCATGGACTTGAAATTAAACCCTATAACATCGTGCAGATATCTTGGATGGAACCCGAGGTTTTGGTGCGGGCATTTTCCATTTTCTATGTCCGGAACGGTGCAATAGCATACTCTGCCATTCCCCTTCATTTTCCTGCATATGTTCGCCAATTCGTCATCGTTTGTTGTGATCGCGCCGAACTCGCCGGCCTGTATGTTGTGCGCTATGTAAAATGAAAATGACCCTGCAAGTCCCATCGCTCCTGTTCTTTTGCCCTTGTAAAGGCTTCCGTGAGCTTCTGCGGAATCTTCAATAACCGCCATGTTGAATTTGCTTGCTGTTTTGTTAAGCTCGTCCATATCGCAAGGATATCCCATCAGATGCACAGGCATCATCGCCCTATGATTTTCTGGACCGTCAACATTTTCCATATACTCCTTCACCTGTTCGGCGGATATCGAAAAGTCGTCAAGATTTATGTCCACGTAAACAGGTTCGTAGCCTGTTGTAACTATGGCATTGCTGGTCGCAATGTAAGTTAATGGCGAAGTGATCACTTTTTCACCGCCTTTGAGTTTGTAAGCAGAATGGTAGCGCAACGCGTACATCAAAAGCATTAGTGTTACTGTGCCGTTCGCGGCCACAACACAGTGTTTTGTGCCTATGAAATCGGCGAACTTAGCCTCAAATTCTTTGCATCTTGCGCCTTCGGATATTGTGCTGTTATCCATTAATTCGTTTATCGCCTTCTTTTCCTCCGACCCGAAAACTAAATCGCCTATTTTGACCCGCACAGCAATATCAAATAATAGATAGAGGATTGGTCTATTAATCTTTATTTTAACAGCCGGTTACTAATAATTAGAAGCAGTCGGTGAATCGTGATTAAATGAAAGTTCTTTTTATAAGCCGTGGATACCCTCCTTTCAGGGGCGGCACGGAAAATTACACATGGGAAATTTATGAAAAATTGAAAGTCGTCAATGAAAACAAGCTGATAACCATAAAACACCCCGAAAGAACCCCAAGAAACGACATACTTGAGGTTAAAGTTGGCAGAAACAAGTACGCGGCTTTTTTAAAATTCTGGGCAGCTTGCATATACAAGTCCCTTAAGCTGGATACAAACGTCATACACGCGGTGACCTATCCGGCAGGGCTTTGCGGCATAATTCCGAAGTTCTTGAAGGGGGCGAAAATGGTAACAACGCTTCATGACATTGGTGTAATAGAAAAGGAAATCTCCGAGGTTTCTAAATTCGCCAAACTGTGGAAAGGCTTTCTCCAGCAGCTTGTATGCAATTTTTCAGACGCCATTATAGTCCCCAGCGAAAAAGTGAAGGACGACATAATAAAATACCATGGAACAAAACCAGATAAAATATTTGTCACAGATTACGGAATCAATAGGGAAGAGTTTAACGAACGCCTAGAATACGGAAAAATAAGAAAAAAACTTGGCATAGAAAAAAGTCGGATGCTTCTTTTCATAGGCATGTTCGGGCCAAAAAAAGGCCTGGAATACGCCATAGACGCTATTGCCGTGTTAAAAGGAAAATTTCCTGGAATAAAACTGGTTATCGGGGGTCCGGCGCTCGACGAGAATTATCTGGAAAAACTAAAGTTTAAAATCAGGTCCTTGAACCTGGAAAGCAGCATAATATTCGGCGGTTATATAGAACAATCGGAACTTCCGTATTGGTTCAGGGATTGTGATATCTACGTCGATCCTACGCTTTATGGGATGGGATATTGCTTTCCCTGCGTTGAGGCCGCTGCCGTCGGGAAGCCTATAATAGCGACAAGGCTGCTCCAGGACATAGGGGTTGTTAAAGACAATTTTAACGGAAAAATCGTGGATTATAGAAACGCTTCGCAGATATCGTCAGCCGTTGAAGAACTTTTGTTAGACCCTGAAATGATGAAGAAATTTTCCGGCAACTCGCTGGAACTTTCGAAAAAATTCGACTGGAAAATTACGGTAGAACAGACAAACAACGTTTACGGGAAATTGGCTAGTTAAGAATTTTTTTATCCAGATTTTTCGTCCATTCTGACGGGTCCATGTCTACAAATATTCTTGCCCACGCTTCAAATGCTATCAGGGAAAATATTTGCCGGCCCGCTATCAGTTTGGAATTTTCATATTTGTCCATAAGCCTGACTATTCTTTCTTTGTTAAGAATTTTTCCTCTGTTAAAACTTTTCCCGAACAGCGCGTGGAACGTGTCCTTCATTCCCTCTTCTCCCCATTCGTTGATCGGTGTGATGAACGGTCTTTTCTTCCTTTCCAGGATCTCGCCAGGCAATATGTCTTTCGCCGCCTTGCGCAATATGTATTTTTCAGTTAAACCGTTTAATTTGAATTTCTGCGGCATCTGCATGGAAATTTCCATCAACCTATGATCAAGGTATGGGACTCGCCCTTCGATGGAATTTGCCATAGTCATCCTATCAAGCCTCGGGAGTATGTAGTCTGGAAGCCACATTTCTTTGTCTATTATGAGCATTTTCTGAGCTATCTTTAATTCTTTTCTGAAATATTCTAAAAAAATACGGTATGTGTCTTGTGTTGATTCTTTGTTGGTGTATAGCTCCCGCTTTTCTTTTCCGGAAAAGTTCTCTACAAAAGTAGAGTACATTTTTGCGGTTTCCGGCATGCTTTCAAAATATTCGTACACCCTTTCTCTTCCAGCCTTTCCTAGGCTTCCCGGATATTGGAAAAGTTTATTCAGTATGTAATCAGGCATCAGCTTGAAAGCTTTGGAAAGCAAAGCTCCCGGTATTTTTGGAAGACCTGACGCTATCATCATCGCTTTTTCGTGCAGATATCCCGAAAACAACTCGTCCGCGCCTTCGCCCGTCAATACAACAGTAGAATATTTCTTGGTCGCCTTTGATATGAAATAAGTAGGTATTATCGTAGGGTCTCCGAGAGGTTCATCCATGTACCACACTATGCTCGGAAGTTTTTCGAAACTCTGGTCGCCGATGATTATCTCCTTGTGGTTTGTTCCAAAGCGTTCTGAAACAATTCTGGCATATTTCAGTTCGCCGTTATTTTCGGATCCGAACCCTATAGAAAACGTGCTTACGGGTTTTTCTAACGCCTTGCTGGCAAGGGCTGTTATCACACTCGAATCCAGCCCGCCTGAAAGATATACGCCAATGGGCACCTCGCTTATCAATCGCATTCTCACAGAGTCCTCCAGCGTGTTTAATACCAGTGAACGATAATAATTTTCCGTTTCGTGTTTGATGTTTCCGAGCTCTAAGTCCCAGTATTTTTTCACTGTTAATTTGCCTTTGAAAAATTTAAGTGAGTGGCCTGGTTTTAGTTTGAAAATACCAGACATCATTGTTTCGTTTCCCGGACAGTACCTGAGCGAAAGGAATTTATCAAGGACGGAAACGTTTATCGCACGTTTAATCCCCGGAAACATTAAAAGTGATTTTATTTCAGACGCGAAAACGAATTTGCTGTCTGTGATAGTGTAGTAAAAAGGCTTCTCGCCCAAACGGTCGCGGGCCGCGAACAGAGTTTTTTTGTTCGCGTCCCATAT
>JACQNY010000054.1 GCA_016202795.1 Candidatus Aenigmatarchaeota archaeon | reverse complement strand
TCACAGGTATGTTGCTTGTGTAAATGAATTTCAGCGGCCAGCTTCTTCCGAAACCGCGGAAATAACCGAACGCAAGCGGAATCTCAACACGAATAGCCTGCGCGTAGATTACTATAAGAAACACGACCAGGGTTGAAAAGATCGGTATAAGGCTCGATGACGCGTCCGCGAAATTACCGGCCAGCAGGCTCAAAAACGCGTTCGGCAATAGCCCGGCTGGTTTGTTAGTTTCGTCAGGTATGCATAACTTCAGCGCATTATCAATGCACGGCGCAAGCGGGTTTATCATGCTGATTATTATCTGGCTCGAGACTCCGGCGGCTATGAACAAGCTTATACCAGACCCGAAACCCCATTTCGTAACGATTTCGTCCATCAATATGACTAGCCATCCTCCCAAGGAAAGCTGCAATATGAGCAGGAGAACCAGCATAGCGGAAGCGCCCTCTCTCGGCGGCACGGCTCCGAAGGAAACGTAAGCGACAGCCTCTACGACAGTAATTATTATCGCCAGCAGCTTTTGCGTGCTCTCGAATTTTAATTTTTGCTCCCTTTTGGACAGGTCCCAGTTTATTATTTTCGAACCCACCATCAACTGTAAAATTATTGACGCAGTAACGATTGGCCCGATACCTAACGTCATCAGCGAGCCGAATCTTGATCCCAGAATTAATTCAAGGAACGCAAAACGCTGGACCGCTGTTTCGGAAACGCCGTAAACCGTGACGTGTGACATTGCAAAATAAAGAAGCAGCATTATGCCTGTCCACTTGAGCTTTTTAGACAGCGTCTGCTTTTCCGCCGGCTTGCGTACAGAAGGCAAAAATTTGAAAAAAGGCTCAAGTATCATTTTCGGTACACCATAGATTTTTAGTTAACAGGTCATTCACACTTGAATGGCATGGCCGCCCGCTTTTTCTATCTTTTCTTTGGCAATCTTTGAAAATTCAACAGCCTCTACGTTGATTGCCTTCTTTATTTCACCGGATCCGAGAACTTTATCATAACCGAGTTCAACCAGATTTATCGAATTATTTTCCGTGAGCTCTTCTAGGTCGCCCACGTTAATCACTTTTCTGTCTTTGCGCCCTATCGATGTGAAGCCTCTCTTTTCGTTAACTTTGCCCCATCTCATTGCCCATGTTTTCTTGTGGTGGTATTTGCCCGCCTCGCCTCGGCCGCCGCGGGAACCGCCGCCTCTCCACTTCTTCTTGTTGCCGTGCCCGTGCGTGTGCAGGCCACGCATGAATTTTGTTTTCTTTTCTTTTCTCGCCATTTAATTCACCGATAAGTTTGTAAAAATTCGTTAATAGCTTTTCCTCTATAGCCTAAATCTCCTTTAGGATAATGGAGTTTGAGACTACGAAAACCTTTCGAAGGCGGGCTAAATCGGATTACGGTCCTCGATTCTCTGTCCTTTATTTTTAACTCAGTTATTGTTTTCTCGTCAGCCTCTCCCCACGCAACATAATCCTTGATTTTTACCAGCATTCCTTTGTTAACCGCGTTCTCCGGGATTATCACGCAATTGTTTGGTGTCTTCAATCCGAGTAAAAGCATAGTTTCTTCTATATCGCTGTTAACTCCTGCATGCCCGCGCAACCTGATTGCAATATACATAATAATCATTCGCTATTTTCCGTTTTCTTTTGTTCTATATTTTGATCAGCATTTTTGATCAAACCTTTTTCCATTCTCTTTTGGTCAAGCTTTTCTGAAAAGGTTGTTTGCTTCATGTTGTTCATGCTTTTCAATGCGTTAAAGCCGGCCTTTATCAGGTTTGTCCTCGCGGACGTGTTTCCGCTGGTCCTGCACCACGCGTCTTTTATGCCCGCCGCCTTCAATATCTTTTTCAAATCGTCGCTCACGGCAAGCCCTGTCCCCCGTGGGGCGGGTTTTAATTCAACTTTAACCGAGCCCGCGCTTCCTATGCCTTTCAACGGCAGCGAGTGCGGCTGTCCGCATGCACATTGCCACGAACCGCATCCGCGGTTTATAAAAACCATGTCCAATTTTGCATGTTCAACCGCTTTTTCAATCGCGTTTCGATGCTCTTTTCCGGTACCTTGGCCAACCCCGATTATTCCGTCGCCGTTACCGACAACGACTAAAGATGATATCCTGAATCGTCGTCCTGATTTATGCATCCTGGCAGTTTTTTTCGTAATCGTTCTTTGGCTGCCTCCTCCTTTGCCCGGAGAACCTCCAATGTATATTATTTCATGACCCAGATCAGGCATCAACTTGTCAACGATCTGGAACTCCTTTATCTTGATTCCAGCTTCCAGAATGCTTCTGATATCGTGCTTGCCTTCCATTACCTCTTTGCCTAGTTTTGTTTTTGGCTTCCATCCGTCGAGGGAGGGGTGCAGATTCTTAACCTCTTCTGGTGTTATTTCTTCTTTCGCAATCGCCGCAGGTATTATTGGTTCCGTTGCTTCGGCTAAAACCGCGCTTTCCGCCGGCGCTATTTCAACGCTTTTCTCGGCCGCTCCCTTTTCCAGAATTTCCTTGCTCTTCTCTTCCATATCGATCTCCCTATTATAACAGTTTATTCCTTTTAACCTTTACGTTTAGGTAGTTTCCTTTAAGGTTTTCCCAAACTTTTCTTTTTCCTTGGGCTTTCCTTATTTTTTCTTCTCCCTTAAGGCACTATTTTTCTTTTTCCTTAAGGCTTTTCCTAGCCTTTTTCTCTTCCCTTAAGGATTCTCTTTTCAAAGGAAACTCACAAGTTTCCTTTGCAAGGCTTGCATTGCAAGCCCTTGTTTAAAAAAGAGAAGGCTTATCGAAAGCCCTCTTTACCAAACCAAAGAATGACCATAAAAATTAATGACAGGAAGCTTAATAAAGCCCCGGTCATCGCTAACAAAGCTGCTAAGCCCTTCGGAGCAACCGCGGAAAGCACTATACCTACGACCAGCAGCAAAGCGCCCAAAACCAGCGTGCCTATCAGAATTTCTTCCAACAACTCCGAAAACTCGGTTTTCTCGCCCTTAATCAGCTTTATGAGATTTTTCATAACTGTCTTCTCAACCATAATCAACGAAAATAATATAAATACCTGAGTATTGCAAAGGCTGTTGGTATGGAACCGTAAAATTGGATGTTGATAACTTTAAATCGCCCGAAGGGCAATTAAAGTTATGAAATTTAAGATAGCCGTGTCGAAGGAAGAGGATGGGTTTTATGTGGTGGAATGCATAAACCTTCCAGGTTGCATTTCTCAAGGCAAAACAAAAGAAGAAGCAATGAAAAATATCAAGGATGCGATAAATGGGTATCTGATTAGTCTGAAAAAACATAAAGAGGAAATACCGATAAAAAACATTTTGCAAATATCAGAGATAAGCGTATGAGGCTCCCCATAATCGCGGGCAGAGAGCTCGTTAAAATTCTTATTAAAGCTGGTTTTGAAGTTGACCATATCACCGGAAGTCACATTATTCTGAGACAAGCTGTATATCCGTATTTGCGTGTCACTGTCCCGAATCATCCGGAATTGAAAAAAGGCACTTTACTTTCAATACTCAAACGGGCAGGATTGACAAGAGAACTCCTTTTCAAACTTTTGAATCGGCGATAAATTTTCTTTGATAATAACGGCCTCTTGACGCTATTTCCGCTGTCCGCTTGATTATGGTATCGCTCTTCTGGTGCGCTGAATATCCTTTTACAAAGTATTCCATGATAATCTTTGCCGCTTTGCTATGTACGGCCTCAACAGCCTGACGCAAAAGATTGATGTCTTCTGCGGCGTCTTCGTCCCTTTTAGAGAAAAACGCCAGCCCGAAATCCAGCACGTAAATGTCGTCGCCGGTTACTATCAAATTCGACGTGGTCAAATCGCCATGAACTATTCCGGCAGAATGTAATTTCGCGGTAATTTCACCCCATTTTTTCGCGAGTTCGGAAACGCGCTTCTTATCGCCTTTTAAAAATTCTTCTTTTAACGTAGCTCCTGCTAAATGCTCAAAATATATCCTGAAATTTTTCTCGTCAGTAAAATAGATTGCCGCAGTTTTTATGCCCGCACGCCTGGCGTCGCCCGTTATTTTCGCTTCCGATCGTGTGCGTTGTGACCGCAGCTTTTTGTCCAGTTCGCTTGCCCGGTAATTTTTCCTGGCGCGCTCTTTTAGCACAGCAGCCCGGCCGTCAAAGATTACAGGACTGACAACAGCCTCGGCGCCTCTTTTTAACAGCACGAAAATCACAGTTTGTTCGACGCTTTGCGATGCGCTTCCGTCCACTTGACCTTTATCGGCTCTCTGATTTTGTGGTTCCGCTCGCATTTTGTGCCGCAGAAAGTTATGATCGACCCGTCCTTTCGTACAATAGCCTTGCCCGTACCTTGCGAAATATTATTGCCACAGAATGAGCATTTCATTTTAACGCCTTCCACGCATTTCGCCGGCAAATTCCATTTCCGTTTCTCTAAGCATAATTATGTCGCCAAGCCTAACCGGCCCTGTTACATTGCGCACTAAAACTTTTCCAAGGTCTTTTCCTTCTATCAATTTGCAACGAACTTGCGTAACACCGCGCACGCCTGTTCTTCCGAGTAATTGGACAACTTCGGCTGCGGTTGGTTCGTTCGCCATTTAATCATCTCTATTTTTTGATGCTGGAAAGCTTGCTTATAATATCCTTTACAGCGGTCGCGGCGTCGCCTTCTTCTGCTATTGCAATCGCGGCCGTACCGACATCGACGCCGGACGCTTTGCCCAGCTCGACCTTGTTGGGCACATAGACAAAAGGAATCTTCTTCTCCCCGCAGATAACCGGGATATGCATAACTATTTCCGCAGGATCGACATCTTCTGCTATAGCAACAAGCTTCGCTTCGCCGCGTTCAATCGATTTCGTAGTCTCATTCGTGCCTTTGCGGATCTTACCAGAATTCTTCGCTATTTCTATGGCTTCGTAAACTTTGTTTACAAGATCTTTCGAAACTTCAAACTTCTTTTCAACTGCCATTTCAACAACCTCCATTCAGGCGTTTGCTTGCAAACGCC
>JACQNY010000053.1 GCA_016202795.1 Candidatus Aenigmatarchaeota archaeon | reverse complement strand
GGACATATGCGGCGACTATAATATTCTGGCATGGGCTGCGAACTACGTAGGCGTTTACAGCTGCGAGAAACGGTGTTCTCAATTAGGATGCACATGGGAAAATGAGAAATGTCTTCCGTCGCCGTCCATATGCAAGATAACGTCGAGAACAACGCTCAAGGAAGTTGCAGTGGTCTCTTCCGTGAATAACGGCCCTGCTGACGATAAAAACAAGATAGTCGCGGCGGATGATGTTGTTACGCTTTATGCGGTGTTGAAGTTGCAAAGCCCTGCCGGGACGAAATGGGTCAGCAATTCGGAGATAACCGAAGCTGTTATTAAGGGCGCCAAGGCGAAGGTCGAGCACCTGGACGGCCAGGTGAATATAAAATGGTTCCAGATAAATCCGGAGCCTAAGCACAGTGTCGGAATTTTGGAAAGTTGCCCGGATGTTAACCTGCCTGATGACAGAAATCCGGATTATTGCTGGTATCAGAACCTGGTAAGGACAAGATTCTGGGCAAAAGACTATAACGACGTATCAAAAGGATACTATAATGCAGACGTGATTCATTATACCCAGAATAATTTCGGTAGCGGCTGGAGTGTGAATGCGGATACAAAAATCGGCACAGCGCGATACCGGGTCGCAACATCCCTTAACGGCATAATTGTTTCTTCGCCGGGCGAACCCAATGAAAGCACGCCACACAAGTTAAAAGAAAAGTTTTATTCGAACGGGATAAGCGACAATGTCCATAGAATAAGCAGAAGATCCGATTACGAAACCACGTGTCCGCAGCCGTTTACAGGAAGCGCTGGATGCAAGTATATCAGTTACATAGAATCGTATGAGCGCGTGCCATGGTTATGGGGCAGCAGCGGTCCTCAGGTCGACAGATACGTCGGATTTGATTGCGCAAAACTGGTGATAGGGGCTTACAGGCAGGCAACCGAAAAAAAAATAACTTACACAACAGCGAATGGCCTTGCAACAAGCCCTGACACGAAGCCTGTGGTGACAACCCAAAGATTAAAATTCAGCCTGCATGGGCTGGGTGAGACAACAGACTTGAATGGCGACCCATTTGAAGTAAAGATAGGCGCCGGGGAGAATGAGCTGCATATAGGAGACCTGATACTATTCTCTAACACAGCCAACGGCCCATTCCACCACACTGCAATTTTTATGGAAGATGAAAATAAAAACGGAAAACTTGACAAGTTTGATAACATAATATCGTCATGCCATTTGACCGGTGTCCAGCAGTTTGCGCAGAGATGCGTACTGGAGGGCCCCGTCAGGAGTCCTGAGTCCATATGCAACCAAGATGTGCTCCGCCAGTCCTTTCAGCGAGCCGCTTTCGTCATAAGGCGTTTCAAATAGGAAAATATTATTTTAGCTTGATAACTTCAACACGCGCCACTTCCTTGTCAAAAATTCCTGAAAAAGAGCCGCGCTTTATGTTATGGAAAGCTTCGGACAGTTCGAGTATAAAAGAGTGTGAAAATAAATTGGCAATGCCCCCGCCTGTGGCATAGGTGTGCACTATTTTTGCATAGTCTTGACCAAGGCTTGCATCGTTATAAAATACACCTACATGCGGCGACGGTGTTTTGAATACAAGCAGGTCCCCTCTTTTAACATCGACATGTGCAGGCCTTTTTTCTAAATCAACAAACCCTCCGCCAAAAGTCATATAGCCCCTGAAAATAGTTTTTCCATATTGGTTAAATCCCTGAGACCAAGTATAAGGTATGTTTCTTCGACCTGTTCTGTGCAAAGCGCCAACAATCAAGTCGGCACAGTCCGCGCCAACATAATTTTCTACTTGTTCGGGCAATGAGCCATACACGTATGGAAGATTGAACCAAGCAGTCATCCAGCCGGGCAGGTCGTCTGCTTCTCTCATGCTTACGCGATGCACATTTTTTATAATGCCGTTACTTCTTGGCACTTCGCCGCGGCTGCTGCTGAATTTTTTGCCACCGTATTTTACGCTTATTTTATATCTTTTGGTTCCAAGCTCCTTTTCAGGCCGGAACAACCAGCCTGAGCCGACCGGCTCCTCAACATACCTTATATTGCCGCGGCCAGGCCTTGTATAGTCATAGCTGCTTCTTTCTGCTTTAACTTCATGCCAATATATTTCAAGCGGGCCCTGTTTATTGTCCCATTTTCTCACTCCTACGTCGTCCCTGTCAGAAAAATATATGGCATGGCCGTCATCTATAACTCTGATAGCGGCCCGAAGCTCTACGTCATCAGAAATATTCACATCCTTGTTTTCAGGCGTAGCTGCGTGGCCATTGACAGAAGATAGAATCGCAGGTACAAAATTTGGGTCGTTAACTAGCGCGCCAGCCTCGTCGTAAACAGTTACATCAGGGTTTTTTGGAGCATTCTTTAGACTATTTAATGCCACAAAACCTGCCGGCACGGCACTCAGAAACTCTCTCCTGTTTATCGCCATAAGAAAGCCCTGCTCTAAGCTACTCTGTTATCTAATGTATTTAAAGATAACTATTTTTTAACTATTTAATAGTAACTACAAGAGGCTTATGGTGGTCTACCCACAAGCCCTGTCGCATTTAACAGCGGAGCCGGAGCACTCAACTGCGTACCGAGAGCAGCACTCCTGCCTGCCGGCGCTGCTCATTTCTGGAGCAGGAACTTCCACAAAGGGACAAGCTTGATCGTTTTTCCATTTGCCCTTTCCTTGCCCTCGGTGTCGTCAGTTATCATCAAAGCCTCTTTTGTCTTGAACAAGTCCATAAAGCTTGCGAGATTTTTCATGTCCTTTCTTTTAACCTGTTTCTTGTATTTCACCTCTACCGGCATAATTCCCCCGTTCCTGACGATGAAATCGACTTCTTTGCCGCCTTCCCTCCAGTAATAATCCGATTTTGTCTTGAATGCGACTAAGTTTTCCATTATCTTTCCTGTTTCGGAGCCGTAGGCAAGAGAAAAACAGGGGTGCAAGAGATAATACTTTTTCAGTTTTCTGGAAGCCGCCTTAAAAGAACCCCTGAAATTTTTCAGCTGCCTGATTAAAAAACAGCATTGCAAATAATAAAGATAGTTGCTTAATGCCTGCCTGCCGATTCCGAAGTCCTTGGACATATCTTCCAAATTCATGATTAAGCCGGGTTCCGAGCCTATGACAGCTATTATTTTTTCTATAGCTTCGATTTCCCTGACTTCAAATAGGCCGCTAAGATCTTTGAGGATAACTTTTTCCACAATAGATTCTTTCAGGTATTTTTTTGCCATTTCATCCGGAAAATTCACGATTTCCGGGAACGGCTTTAAAAGATAGTCATTCATTTCTATTCTCAGTTCTCTTTTCCATAAGTTCGGGTTTCCCGTTATTTTTTTAACGTCCTTCTTTCTTAGCTCAAGAAACTCTTCAAAAGAAAGCAAGTCAAGATCAAAATAAAATATCCTGCCGGCCAAGGATTCTTTTGCGGGCAACAATATATTTATGGAAGCGGAACCTGAAATGAAAAATTTAATATTCGGATAAAGGTCATACATAGCCTTAATC
>JACQNY010000051.1 GCA_016202795.1 Candidatus Aenigmatarchaeota archaeon | reverse complement strand
TACCTTTCCGTTAACCCGCCTGTGGGCATTAATCCGTCAGTTTATCGTTACATTGTGCGCGCCGACTCGGCCAATGATCCTGCGGTCTTCGGGAACGCGGAATTCTTTTTCACGGTTTATTTCAAATATCCCATAGTCATCAAGGGCTTCAGGCTTGATGCAACCAGCTACAACCCTGGTTCTGACGTCAATGCGATAACCAAGGTCGCGAATCTGGCTGTCACAGATTTGGAAGGTTTTTCCCTGGACATAACAATAACAGATCCGTTAAGTAAGCAGTCTGGGATAACAATACCTGTCGGCGCCAGTGGTCTTGAGGAGAAGACAGTTCAAAAAATTATTCCTTTGGACAGGCACGCAATTGCAGGCAACTACAAGGCTCTCGCGCAACTAAGGTCGCAGAGCGGTGAGCCGGTATCACAAAACCAGACGTCTTTTGTTGTTAACAGCTTTTACAATGTTGTGCAGTCAAAGGACGAACAGAAGACATCCTCTGGGAAAACGATTACAATAAAACTTTTAAACGATGGCAACATGGTTGGGCGCAACTTAACAGTCCGTGAGGATCTTTCAAGTGTTGTTGCTTGGCTCGCCGCGCCGGACACGAAACCGACCCGCATGGTTTCTTCAGGCGGGGATGTGTCGTATTTTTGGATTGTTGATGAATTGAAACCCGGCGAAAGCGCCACTTTCGTTTACAGGATATCATACACACCGGCTTATGTAATACTTGCGTTTTTGATTGTCGGGGCTGTGGTAATTTTTGTGCAAATGCAAAAACCCAAGGTATTCAAGCGTATTCTTCATTCCGGTCCTGCCCAAATAGGCAAAGAATTCACAGTAACAATAGGGGTTAAGAATTCCTCACGAGACACGCTCAGATCGGCTATAGTGCGCGATTTGATACCTGTGGTAATGCGGCTTTTGCCGCACCACGAGACTTTGAAACCTTTAGTAAAGAAAACCGCTCTCGGAACAGAGATGATATGGAAAATAGGCGACCTCAAACCGCAAGAGGAAAGAATCATAACGTACAAGTTGTCGCCTGTGATGGGCGTTTTAGGCACAATATCACTGCCGAAAGCATATCTGCGCTACAGGGATGCGGATGAAAACTCCATTAAAATCGATTCGAACTATGCGGAGCTGGGCGAGGTTGTAAGGCAAAGAAGGGAAGAGTAAAAAAGTTTAAATAATTGAATATTGATCGATAACTATGCGGCTTTACATACTCGACTATGATCGGGGCAGCAACAGGTACAGGACAGCCGCTGTTTTTGAGAAGAACGGGTCTGGCGCTTTAGACCTACTTCAGACAAATTCTCTGAAAAGGATCTGGGCGCCTAATGACATAAACCGTATGTGGCCCGGGAAAGTCATAAACACCAGGGAGCGCGTTAACGGCCAGGTTATAGATATGCTTAAGCAAGAGCTTTTAGGCGTTCCAGAGGGTGCTGATGGTATTTTGGTTTATCGTATCGAATCTGGTAAAATCGCCGCTTCTTCGATTATGCGGAGAGATCCGGTTGCAGAAGACCCGGATGTTGCGGCAACTTTGGCTGATGTGCATCGGTTCATCAACCAGGCAAGGATTGGAAAAGATCCTGAATTGGCAACCGGCAGCAATGTTATAAGCTGCCCGTACAGATTTGTCAGGATAGAGGAAACAGGGCTTTACGCCCCTGTGTAATCACTTGAATATGAAGCCGGTCTCCTTACACCATAACAATAAATCAAGCTCGTCCATCGGGATGCCGATTTCTTTCGAAAACTTTTTCATTTTAGTCTCTATTTCCATGTATTTTTTGTCTGTCAATTCGTCGCCTTCGTCTATGACGCTAAACCATTTCAAGTTTCTCATTATGTGGACGTCCAGTATCGCGAATTCTTTCCCTAAGCCTATGTTTCTCAGGAAATGCGACGCCTCTTTGCGACCGAGACCGTTGACGTTTTTTATTAGCCATTCTCTTGCGCCAGCAGACGAAAGGAACTTTTTGAAGAAATCACTGAAATTTATTTTTTTATCTATGAACCGTTCGCTTGCCCGCATCATGTATTTTGCCTTTTCATCCGGGAAGCTTATTTCGTCCATGTATTTCCTGATTTCTTCGGCAGTTCCTTTAAACAACAGGCCGTTGCTTGCGAGCTGTTTTATGATGCGGTCGCATTTAACAGCCGAAGAGCGCGGCGTACAGAGGCAAAAACACAGCTCGATAAAAATCTTTTTGTTGTCTTTTCCGGTTTCTGCGAAATCTCTTAAGCGCGACCTGATGTCGTCTTTTTTAGTTTCATGGAATTTTTTAAGCTCGGTTATGTCCATGATATAATCAGGTAAAAAACAAG
>JACQNY010000050.1 GCA_016202795.1 Candidatus Aenigmatarchaeota archaeon | reverse complement strand
ACAATTCTTTCGAAAGCGTCCTTTCCTCGACTGCCATTCTAAACCTGCCTGACAAAATAAAATCTTATGGCTGCCTTGCCAACGCCGTCTCGTATTTACCAAGCTCGGCGTAAACCATTTCGGACGTTAATTTTTCCTGCTGCAAAGCCCACGACATGAATTGTTCTGCTCCTGTCCGGTTCCTCACCGCGAGACGGAAGAAATCGTTGTGCCCTCTTCCCATGTAGATGCCCTCTGTTGGTATCTTTATTACTGTTTCGTAAAATTGACCGATTTTTTCCGGCCGCGTGGCTTGTCTTGCCGCGAGCAGGTTAGGTTCCATGCCTGTGAACGTGCCGACAAGATCTTTCAATTCCGGATCTTCTTCGTAAATTTGATTTATAGAAAATACTTCCGGCAGATAAACCACGCTGTTGTTGCCGTAATCTGGTGCTGGCTGGACAGGAATCGCTCCGTTATTTGCAGCCGCAGGTTTTGTCCTTTGCACATGTATTCTGCTTTCATCCAGCGCTGTGATTGTGTAACCGAGCAATCTTAATATGCCGTCACGGAAAGATCCGAAATATTTTCTGACCGCGTCCGGCGCGTCTCCGGAGAAGTATGCCATTGCATCTTCTGGCCCTATGTCTTTTCCGGAGTTGGCTGCCAGATAAGACCTCATTCTCGCATGCAGCGCGAGCGGGGCTGTGCTCTTTCTGCGCCGCCTTTTAGCATTGTTCATCGGTTTTAATTCCGCCAAAGCTGCGGCGGTTTGCTTGCCTGCTTCTGTAAGGTTCCGTGTGTTTATGTCGATGTATCCCTTGTTAGCGAGCCTTGTTAAAATGGATTTCATTCTCCACCCTTTTGCCCCTACATATTCGGCGACAATATTGTCAGGAGCTCCAGGGTTTTCGTACAAGAACAAAAGCGCCCTTTCCGTGTTTCTTTTGGGCTTGCGCGCTTCGGGTGTTTTAATCTGTGTGTTGTAAGGCGTTACAATGACTTCCAATTTGTTTCTTGGAAATACTGTATAACCAACATTTCCATCTTTTGGAATCTCAAGCTCGCCTCTATTTAACTTTTTCCATACGTCCCTCACTTCCTTTCTGTCCGACGCTTGGAATGCCCTGTAAACTTGCTCGTATTTTATTGTGCTGCCGACGTTTTGGACCAGCATGGAAATTACGCGCTGCTCGATGCTCAATTCACTCGGAGCTCCGACTGCTGTTACCATTTCGTTGCCTGGTCTTTGTTCTACCGGCGCTTGGCCGTTTAACATCCTGTTAAGTTTATCGAGAAGCTGGTGAACAGCCCATGGTATCGGAACAGTCGGCTCTTTTGCCATGTCCGCGTACAGCGCGTCTCTTGCGGCTCTCAGTTCTTCCATGGTAGAACCGGGCTTGGTTTGCAAACCCTGTGCAGAAGAATCGTCTTGGTCGGGTTTTGCCATAATAATCTGTGGTTAGGAAAACTTAAAAACGGCGTTTGGGCGGTTGATTATTAGGCTTTTGTTATTTCGACGACCAGATCTCTTTCACGATTTCCTCGGAAATTCTGGTTACCGTCCGCTCGGGCACGAAAACTTCCAGCGAGACGGTTTTATCGTACTTGATTTTTTTAAGGTCATTTATCGTCTTTCGGAAATCTATGTTCGCCAGCCCGATGGGCAGATGCTCGTCCATTTTACCGTGGTTGTCGTGCATGTGGATGTGCTCGATCCGTTTCGAAAATTTTTTTATGTGGCTAGAAACGGATTTCATGCCTCCGGCGATAAAGGCGTGTCCGATATCAAGATTTACGCCCAAACCTCTAACGCCGGAAATTATTTTATCGAAATCCTTTAACGACGACATCTCTGTCGTATTTTCCAGCATTACTACCGTGTCGCCGCCGGCGTAATCAACGAGGCTTTTCATGTTTTCTATGTAGTTTGATATGACTTCCCTGCGCAATGTGTTATCGGATAATAACATGCTCTGCGAATGGGCGTGGAAGGTTATTTTCCGCGCGCTTATTTTTTTGCACACGTCTATGATTTTTTCGCATTCCGAGATCCATGCTTTGCGAACTATTTCATGCGGGCTTCCCAAGTCGATCCACCATGGCGCGTGGCCAAGCGCGAACATTTTATGTTTTGCGATCACCCGGTTGATTTTCCGCGCGTTCCTTGCGATTATCCTGTGCGAGCCGCACGGCTCCTCGATGCTGATTTCCACGAAATCAAAATCCAGCAAAGCGATTTCCTTTATTTCATTAATAACATCTATCGACGGGTTTGTGGTTGTACCAAATGTTGGAAGTTTGGCTGTACCCATGAAATTAGTTGTCCGGAAGTCAATTTAAATAGAAGCCTACAAAACGGTTTTTAACGGCAGCCATAAGCAGGCTGAAGCATACCGAGGAAACTGAAACACGCGCATACTAACAGCGCATGTTTCTAGCAACACGGGTCCATGGTCTAGTGGTTAGGACGTCGCGTTCACATCGCGGAGATCGCCGGTTCGAATCCGGCTGGACCCAATCGTTAACTAAAGCATACCGTGTATTGTATCGGTATGCTTCTAGTTACCGAATGAACTTTTTTCAAAGAAAGTTTGATCAAAGAAATATTTCACATCAGAATTATAATTTACTGGACAAACTCATTTTCGACGACGCTATCTCCTCGCCGTTTTCCGCGTCTAACACGGTTGATATAACATGGAAATTTTTAAGGAATATGTTTACCTGCCACGTCGGGCCGGTTTCCGCCTTGGAATTGGTTGATGTGCGTAAAACCAAAACAATGCGCGATATCGCTTCTTCCGGAGCTTTGGAACCGCATTTTTTCATGGCCTCGTCCGCTTCTAGGACGATTTTGTCTACTTCTAGCGGAATTATTTCAGTTTCTTTTATCGGCGGCGATAGGCCTGCGAATTCAAACCCCTTTTCGTTAGCGTTGAAGGACGCAAGCTCGTTTTTCTGCTTGTTGTAGAAATTAACGATAACCGAATGCGGCCCCTTCGCCAAAGAGTGGGCCAAGTACATAAATGACGACAAAAAAAAGCCTTCCTTTTTCAGTTCCGCGACTTTTTCGCTGCTTTCTACAAGGCTTTTTATCCTTTGTATGTCCATTTACACCACGAACTAATACTTCAAAAAGATAGGATAAATAAGTGAGTGATTGATGGAAACATGTGCTATTGGCATGCACATGTTTCGGTCTGCAACGGGCCTGTGGTCTAGTGGTTAGGACGTCGCGTTTACACCGCGAAAACCGCCAGTTCGAATCTGGCCGGGCCCATACAAAGCCCTTTTTACAAAAAGTGCTTTGATGCCCAAAAATGTTTGGGTTTTGTAAATACAAAACAGTGTATATAGGAAGGATAGACCGGTAAGGAAAGAGTAACTAGACACATATCTTGTATGTGTCAGTTTGAACCTTTCCTTGCGGCACGGGCCGGTAGATCAACGGTAGATCGCCACATTGGCATGAGCCTTTCTTTGAAAAGAAAGCCTCAAGGTAAAGAAACCAAACCAAATTTGTGGAGGCTTCGGGTTCGAATCCCGACCGGTCCAAGCAAAGCCCTTTTCTTTCTCGGAAAGAAAAGTTCTTTAATCCCAAAAAGAAATTCTGATGGCCCGATGACGACACCCTATGGGCGGACTGAGGGCGCTTTTTTTCCAAAACTCTGCAAAAAGCGCATTTTATTAAGAGTTTTGGACAAAGACTAATTAGTGATCCAATGGAAAGTTTTGCGGTTTTGCTTGTAGCTTCTGTTTTGTTTCTCGGGTTCCTGTTTGCCGGAACCTATTTACTCGACCTGCAATATAACGGCCCGGCTGTGAAAAGACCGTCTTCTGTCACCATAGATTTGGCGTCGTTCCCGCAATTCTTCATCGGGTTTACGAAGGAGGACAAGGCGCGGACAATAAACTATGATGATTTTGCGCTTGGGACAGAATCTTCAATGAAAATCAAAGAGGTTCTGGAGCAGGACATCTCAGAAGGTTTGTTTTCTAGCAAAGGACTTTCACTGGACGTTGCTATGGATGCTGCCACAATATCCGACGCGATAAGCGCGGCGCTTTCCTTCGAGGTTGCGGACACGAATAACTATGGAAACCTTGTCGTAACGTGGAACGGAAAAGATTACTATAACGACAGACCCGCAGCTGGCAAGGTTTCGGTAAAATTGCCCAAAGAGTCGCTGAAAAACGAGAACATGCTGGTTATAAAATCCACCGGGCCGGGCGCGCGTTTCTGGGCGTCTTCGTTTTATTCGCTAAAAAATATAAAATTTGAGACTGTGACTGTTTCAAAAAGAACAATTTTCTTTGACGTGTTCCCTGAAGAGGTTACGTCATGGAGTTCGGGCGTGTTGAATTTCCGAAGGGCCGATTACTCGTCGCAAAACGGCATACTCAAGGCTTATGTAAATGGAAAACTTGTTTACAACAGCTTTCCCCTAGAGTCCGATGCTATACAGATCGGGCCTGACACAATAAGATCTGGAACAAATCTGATAAAATTCGAATCCGAAGGCGGCGTTTTCAGCCTGAAAAACGTTTTTCTTAACGTGTTCCTGTGGAAGAACAGGACTTCAGGAATAACGAAATCATTTATTTTGGACCCGGATTACCTGACTTTATTGAACAGCAGCGGGTATTCTGGCGTGGTGCGAATAAAACTTGGAGAAGTCTTAAAAGCCGCGCCGCTCGAGGTAAGATTCAGGAACAACAAAACCGGCACCAAATCCGTGTTCATAACCGAGTTGAAAGACAACATGAACGCGTCGTTCGGCGCGGACCAGGTTGGCGAGGGGAACAACACTTTGACGTTTGCGACCGACGGCTCAATGCGCGTTGATTACGTCGATGTTTTCATCCAGGGTCGATAGCCTTGTCCGAGAAAGACGACAGAGAAGCAAGGGCGCGGGCGATAGCTAACAGGAATAGCCTACCTGCACCTGCAGAAGCCGCGCCTGCAGGCAGCCCGTGGAAAAAAATACTGTACCGTGTCATACTGGTTTTAATTTATTTCATAACGATTTCCTTTTTCAAATTCTGGCTCATGGGATGGCTGTGGATGACGGCTTTTGTAATGATCGGGCTCGTAATATTTTCAAGCGGGCCGACTGAGCCGACGGAGTTCGTAACATGGGCTGTCATTATCATCGTATTGTTCGGCGGGACCGGTTATTTGTTAACGTTAAGCCCGTGGCGCGGGACGATAAACAATTACATCGCGACCGCGATGACTTCTCTCAATAAAATCGCCGAGGCTGCGTCCAATTTCGGGGCGCAGCTTGATTGCCTCACAAAACCGACGCTCGAAAGGTGCACAAACATTCCGCAGGCTGGTACAATACAAGAATCAAGGAAAGGCCTGGAGATAACAACTTTATCTGCGGAATCTTCCGTAGCTGTCGGAAAAACGGCCAGGCTGTTTGCGTCAATAAGGAATGACGGCGAATCGGATGCGACTGTTAAAAACGCAAGAATGTACGGCGGTTCGGATAAAAACTTCAAAATCGCGACTAATCTGCAGTGCGCAGGATGTGCGATAGGGATAACAAACGAAAAAATATCTAAAAATTCAAGGCGCGAGCTGACAGCGGATATTGCGATTCCGTGCGAAAAAATATCCAAATTCCCTTACACTTTGAACATGGAATACGAATACAGCGTAGGCGCGTCGCTGCCTTTGGATGTCCTTAATTCAAGAGATTACGACGCAAAAACCGCTGACAAGGAAGTGTTCTTGACTCAACCGGCCGCAGACTCATCGAGCGGGCCTGTCCGCGCGAGCATAATTATCGGCTTGGAAGGATCCCAGCCGCTTAAAGGAGGAACGAAAAGCGTGCTTTTCGCAAAACTAAACAACCTTGGATCTGGAAATTTCAAATTAAATAGTGCGAAAGTTTCCGTGGAACCGGAAACAGAGTTCACGATAACAAACTGCAAAGTCAACGGCGCTGCTGTCAATGACATAAACAATCTTGCAGACCCGTCCGGGCGCTATTATTCCACAGACAAATTCGTTTCGGTGAGCTGTGACATTGACGTTAAGGACGTAGTAGGACAGAAAAGGTTTGTAGCAACCATAGACGCGACATATCTGTACAACGTCACTAGGTCGACGGAAATGGAATTGGACGAGACGGGATTCAATGCGTGCAGCGCGACCACGACGACTACTACAACAACGAGCACCACAACGATTACGTCCGGACGTTAAGCAGGAACTGACAAACGCAGCGTATCTCTTAGCCCGGGTGCAAGCCCGAGAACTAAAACGATTATCTTGAAAAATGTTCTCATATCCTTGTTTTTTATTTCCCTGTCAAACGAGTAGAGAACGAAACCGATCACCAAAAGTTTCAGCGGGAACATAACAGCCGGGCCGAACAGCTGTATTAAAGCTGTGGGCAAGAAATGCTGCTCCTTGTATCCGAAAAAACTTATTGAAACAAACGTTGACGACGCATCAAGCATGTGTGCCGACAAGGCCATTAGATTTTCCTTTGATAATGTCTTTGGGAATTTTTTATGGACGAAATATAAAATTGCGGTCGACGCTGCGAATGACAGCATTATGTAAAAAAGCCCTGCAATGTTCTGCGCACGTGATAAAATTAATGTTACGATGAGTACGGACGGTATGGATGTGATAAATAAAAGGGTTTTCCAGTATTCGATTTTCGCGAGTTTTTGGATTACCAGTGACGCGGATAACAATACCAGAAACGATGCGTACATCACAACCTGGATCAACGGCGTTACAAGTAAAATGCTGGAAACGATTTTCATGTCTTCAAGAACGTGCATGCCTGAAGCGAAAATTGTGAAAGAAACAAACACAACCGCGAATTTGGAATCGATATTGACGCGGTTTTTCAGGATTTTTTCATAAAGCAGGTACGTGACCAGGAAAAACACAACCGCATAGGTTATGGTGTTCACAGGATTGTACTCGTTTGTCCTGTTGACCAACGGATAAATAAAATATGTGTCGATGATTCCTTCCAAAACCATGATTTATATTTCGGATTTGAAGTTATATTATGAAAACAGGTTATTTGCTGCTGCTGGTTGCGATTACGTTAATGGTTTCTGGGTGCACTGATACGACCAGCCCGGGTTCCGGGGGCGCGGGCGGCGAAACTCCCGCGTTAAAAAACAATGAGGTTGTTGTCCTTGAAAACATCGAGGCTGTTCCCAACGACGTCAAGCCGGAAAGAAATTTTCTGATTTCAGGATTTGTTACGAACAACGCGAAAACAAAAATCAACGGCGTTATCATAGAACTGGCTGATTATTGCTCTTCTGTTTTCGATGTTACGAAAACCTCGTGTTCGCTGACATCATTTGATAATTACGCCGATTGCACGTTTTTTTTAAATCCGGAAGCGAGCAGCAAGTTTCAATGGGGTCTGAAGGCGCCGCCCGCTAGCCGCACAGCCGGGCGGGATTTTGACTGCAACATGGTTGTGAAGACCAATTATTCATACAGTGCATACGGCTCGACTGGCGTTATACTTGCCAACGACGCGGAGATAGCGGCGCGCGAAACTGGACCATCGCCAGTCACAGGAGATGGCCCGTTGAAAATTTACATAACCGTTGAATCAGCGCAGCCAGTCGGGCGGGGCGAAACATTTGACGTCAAGATTGTTTTGAAGAATGAAGGCGCCGGCGAGCTTGAACGCGCGATATTGAAGGCAAATTTCAAGATAAACATGCCTGAAGGCCTGACAGGAAATTGCGATGTACCGGAAACGATAACAACAACCAAAACAAAAACCGAGTCTGATCCGATTTTTTGCGCCTTTACGACGCCGAACACGCTTCCCCCGCGCGTCACGAAATTCGTCACGGCCGAAGCCAATTACGATTACAAGTTCACAAGCACCGTGCCTGTAAAATTAAGCGTTGTCAAGCGGGCCTAGCGCAAAATAAGGTTTAAATAAACGCGCGTGGAAACAATATATTACGGGTAAAAAATGAGATTAGCTGTACTAGGAATATTTTTGGCTGTTATCGTTTCTGGATGCACTGGAACTTCTGACGGCTCGACAAGTACAGGCGGTTCGGTTGTTATAAAATCATTTTCTGCTGACGAGACAGTTTTACAGGGCAATGACAGAGCTTCCCTATCAGCAGAAATCGTGAACACCGGAGACTCGAAAGCGACTGCTGTAAAAATACAATTACTTGATCTTGATACTGTTTGCACGCAAGCCGGAGGTGGGTGCGATGCGACAGAAACACAATGGGGCATTACTACGGGCAAGAAACTAGACACAATAACCGACCTTAGGATAAACACGCCTGGCGAAGAGGCGATACCGAAACAATACAACTGGCGCGTGCAAGCTCCAAAGTTACCTGCCAATCTGAAGCAGAACTATCATGCAACGGCGCGGGTTTCCTTCGGATATTCCACTACCGCGATAAAACAGATAAAACTCGTTACACTGTCTGAATACCAAAGACTTAAGACACAGGGCCAGACTTTGCCTGTCACAACGTCACAGCCGTCGAATGGCCCGTTAAAGATTGATGTCCGGGTCAGCGAGCCGGTCAGGATCGAAGATACAAGCACAACATTTATGATGGTAATAGAAGTCACAAACCTTGCCACTGGCAACACGTT
>JACQNY010000049.1 GCA_016202795.1 Candidatus Aenigmatarchaeota archaeon | reverse complement strand
GTTCTGAGGAAAAGGCCCAATTTCCGGGTCCATTTCCTTGTCCCCTGTTTTGGGCCAATGTTGATTCGTTCAATTAGGTTTGCGAGGAAGGAACGTCTCCGGGTGATGTTTGCCAGCTGAAATTTGGAGGAGAATTCATCGAGGATTTTTCGCACCTTCGCAGGGTCTAAGTTGATGCTTTCACCATGCTTCTCTCTCAGGAACTCAAGCTCCCCTTCCAGATGCTCCTTTTCCCTTGACACATCCTGGACCATTTCATCCAACACTTGCTTGTCAATCTTCCTTTCGGAATAGAGTTCAATCATCCTCGACAACTGGACTCTTAGTTTCCCAATTTTCTTCTCTACCCTCGATACCTCTTGGCTTGAATGACCCCTCCTTTTCTCTATCGATTGCTGGATATCCTCTACAATCTCAGAAAGCTTCTGAAAAGATAGAACCTCCTTGCTCAAAATGCTGACAACAATTTCATCCAGCACTTCATACTTGATCTTGTTCATTGCACAGTCATTTTTCTTGTTCTTCGCGCCAGCACAGACGTAGTATCCAGAATCTCCCACCATAGAATTTCCACAGCTTTCACATTTCAACAAACCAGAAAGCAAATAGTCGTTCTTTCTCCTCGGGGAGCATTCGCGGATTCTGTGTCTGTATCTTTCCTGTATTTTTTTCGCTAGTTCCTCCGTTATCAACGCAGGATGCGCATTCGCTTTTACAATCCATTCATTCCTATCCCTCCATTTGTTGCCTCCGACAAAAGTTCCATCTACCCTTTCATTCTGGCGATTAAAAACAAGATGTCCCAAATATGTGTCAAGATTTCCCTCGACACATGTCAACGAATTCGAAGGCCATTTCTTTTTTCCAGTAGGACTCGGAATTCCTCTCCTTTCAAAATCCCGAATCACCGAACCTCTTGATTCTCCCGAGGCAATCCTTTCAAAATATTCACTTACAATTGGGGCCGTCTCAGGATCTGGCTCAAGCGTGGATTTAATGATTGGCTGATTGTCCAAATCTTTTCCAACAACATGCTTCTTTAGTCTATAGCCGAATGGAGCCCTACCCCCGGCCCTATAACCTTGCAAAATATTTTCTTTCATTCCACGCAAGGCACCTTCCTTGGATTTGTCGCTATGGAGCTCATCAAAGATTTCGAAAATACCCTCGATAATTTTATCCACATAGGAGTCAGACTTAGGGAGTTTCAAGAATGCTAATTCTATTCCATGTTTTCTGAGTATGGCCTTGTAGATAGCAGCATGCTCCCTCTGCCTTGTAAACCGTGAGGTATCGTAACAGACAATCTTTTTGAATGGGGAGCTTTGTTGTTTCGCCAGAGATATCATTCTTTGAAAGGCAGGCCTGTCATCATACTTCGCGCTCAGGCTATCATCGACAAACTCCTCGACAACAATTTCTTCCTTCTTCTGGGCTAGCTCCCGAAGTTCTCTCAGCTGTGATTCTATTGATACGTCATTCCTGTCCTTCGAGCTTCGAGCGTATAGTGCTACCCTTAGCATCTTCTTCAAGATCCTCTGCTTCAAGAATGTCAGCGAGAATTTCTATAAGGAGATTATACGCCTGGCCCGAGGACAATTCAATTTTTTCAGCAACCCCTTCAGTCGCTCTTTTGTAGGCGCCATCCTCTTCCACGATGTACTCCAATTTCTTGCCCATATTCTCATGCATTATTTTTGTTTCAGGGACTTGATTCTGCCTTATTCCCCCCTCCTCCCTATCCTCAAAAAACCCCACCCATATTCCTGTCCCTCTCTCCCCCGTATTCACCGTCGTCAGGCGGGTGAAACCCGCCCTCAGCAGAAGGCTGAACAAACTAAACAAAATAAATAACCGTGGTTAAATCGTCCCTAAACAAGATTCTGAAATTCGCTCTGCGACTAAAGTCCCTAAATAAATATAAATAACAAGGCAGAGCCTTAACTTAAAACGTCCTCAACATAGCGTCGTGGTAAAACCTATCAGATTTAGTCTTCCGAAATTCCTACGGCTTCTTTCAGAAGCCGAACATTCACCTTCCCCTTTAATTCATCCGGCAACTCCATAAGAAGTTGCTTTTTAATCGTTTCATTCTTACAAATCATGATTACATGACTGTAGCCAGCTTCCAGGTCTTTCCGGATATTCTCTGTCTCTCTTTCCCCATTACCAAAAGCCAGTTCATAACCAACCAACTCAGAGTCTTCAACAATTCCAATGTCTGCTGCCTTGCCATTCAGATTCATTTCAATTACCACCCTGCAACCTTTTCTTTTCTTCTCTTCGGCTATAAGATTCTGGAAATATTTATGCTCATAACTTCCCTTCCCTTCCAGCCTAAATTCAGCCTCATTGATGAATGAACATCCATTCTTTAGAATTTCCAGGACTTTAAAAGAACCCCCTCTTGTTCCACTCGACAAAGAATGCTCTTTGACAAAACCCAACTCTAAAAGCGCACTCTTGATTCGATTTCCGACTGAATGCGAAATCCTCAGATGGTCGTATCTCTGACTGTTGTTCAGCAGGGGCTCCTTGATAAGGCTAATCAAAAATCTCTCCCAGAGCTTCCTATTGGGATTCACATCAACTGCAACAGAAGCCTTTTCTTCTTTTGGCACATACTCAAGAGCTTTCCATTTTTCTTTCATGCACCTCTCAAGCTCTGCATTCGAGATATTTTCCTGCCATGGATAAAGAGGAATTCTCCCTAAGAACGGCGCGGTAAAACCAGAATAAAGTTTAAAGATTGCCTCCCCCACTCCGAGATTTAGCAACTGATTTGCAAACGCTGAATCTAATCCCAATTGACTGCAAAGATATTTAGCTTCAATTCCTGAACTTTGAGCCAGACAAATCTTATTCGAATTGCTTATCACAGCAGGATGCAACAGACTCGGATTCTGGTCTGCGAACAACAAAAACTCTTGCTGTTCTCGAAATGTCCTGATTCTCTGAGAAAGGAAATTTTCTCGATCCCTTGAAAGCAAATGCCAGGCTTCGTCAATTAGGTTCCCGTGGATAGTGACGGAATTATATCTTTTAAACGCCTCTACCCAATGCAACTTATGATTGACCCAGAATTCGATCCATTCACTAGCTAAGCCCGTGTACTCGTAGACAACATTCCACTTGAGCATTTGTTTTTTGTCGTATCCTCGAATATTATGAACAACATCTCTCATCTTTCCTCTAATGCACTCCCCCGTTTTATTTGTAATTCTGTCAAGGTAAGTACGCTCAGTGAAGCTGGCTCGTCTCTTTCGCTTATCCAGTGCATGATGCAAATCAACTAACGTGGACTTATCCGGCAATCCATGAATAACTTCCAAGAGCAAGGACACCTGTGCACTCATTCCCCCGAAGGTTCGTGCAAGGTTCTCAGCCGTGGAATGTCTCCATTCATCTTTATCAACATTCTGTGGAGCCTCAAGTGGATTATCTTTGTCCATCCACCAGGGCAACACCAATAAATTTGGAACTCTTGAATCTTTGACAAGAATCCGAAACTTGTTTTTTGCGCTCTCGAAAATCCAAAACGGAATGTCTCTTGATAATTCCGCTATAAGATTGAGGAGAAGATTGCTTTTCCCGGCTCCGCTTTTTGAGAAGGCCCCGATATGGATGAGCGGCTCCGGCAGATGCACAAGAGAATTGTTCTCCCCGAAGCAAAGGGAATATTTTCCTTCGACTTCTCGTGAATGAGGAATATCCAGTCTTGACGATAATCCTGCATACAGAGAATGCTCCAACAAGGCGTCAAAGACATCGGGCGCAATCTTTTTATACATCTGAATCATCCTAAATGTATGACTCTTGAGACACTCATCGATACATTTGCATTAAAGTATGCTGATATAGCCGGCTACGCGTCAGGCGCATATTTTGCTCTGGCGCTAGCTTTAAAATTGGAATCCCACGTCGGTGGTCCTGCCATCACATACAGAGAAGCACTTCAAACGGCCAGAGATATTCTCGTGCTTGACCCGACCAAAGAGTATTTTCGTCAAAGGGCACATTATTGAGTGAGACGCTCCCTCTCAGTGCTTTTAAGATATTTTCTGACTTCACGTTTCCAAAGGAGGTTGCTCTCCTTTGTAAGGATGCTTACAGGCACGCCCATTTCGATGGAATAACATTTTTGACATGCATGTACTTGGCTAAATACATCAAATGCCAAGCACCCGGGTTTTGAACAAACAACCCTTCCGCAAATTTCACACGCGCCCCCGATTTCAGATGCTTCACAGATATGGCCGCAGTCATACTTTGCAAGAACTGTTGCCTCTTCAAGTGTGATTTCATTCTCCGATGTCTTGAATTCATAAATATCGCCGCCCACTATGCCTTTATCTCGCGGAACCGGCTGAACGTGAACACCGCCGCTTCTCATTCGAATTTTGGGAAGTATTCCTCTCGTTGCAAGGAGTAGATTTCTTATTTCCTGAAGCACTTCCTTGAAACAGAGGGGCATCAGAATATCCTCGCCATGACAAAGAGAAAAAGACGAAAGCTCAGTAGCACAACAATCAAAAAGATAAATACCCCTATAATAGCCAGATATCCCCAAAACAGACTGAGCAGAGTCGAAAGGGATATTTGAATTACGGAGTTCGCTATCCCTACAGCTTTTAAACGAAGCTCCAAGAACTTTTGATTGATACCCGTCTGAGATGGAGGCAGTTGATGTTGCACGAAATCAACCTCACTCATTGAGTTACTCAGAATCAATCGATTTCTCAACATGGATATTTCCATTCCCGTCAAAGCTGACCTTGAGCTTTCGTATATTTCCGAAGAACGACTTTTTGGAGCATTCCACGAGAATTGGCTTTTGCTCTCTCGGTTTAACTTCAACCTTGATCGTTTCTCCGCAATACGGGCAAACGACATGGACATTTTTCGTCGTGAAACGAATTCCAGTCAGATCCTCAAGCAGAGTAAAAAGAATCCCCTCTGCTACTTTTTGTTGCCGTATCTTGATCGCGAGATTCAAGACGGGCTCTAGTTCAGTGTTCTTGGACAGTGCGTGAATTAATGACTCATCGCCATAGGGAATCAGGGATTTTTCTTCGCCGTCAGGTCCCATCGTCGCCTCCGTAATATTTGAGTGGAAATCATTTTTTGTCACCGCGAAAGGAGCGAATCTGCGAAATAGAGGCTTCAATAATTCTTCGTAAATTCCGAGGATTATTCCAAACAAGACAAGAGGAGCCACTAGAATTAGTAGTGCAGCCAGATTGATTCCAGGGCATGTTTTCACGACGTATCAACTCAGAAATAAAGAGGGCGGGGAGATTTCTCATCCTTCACGGCGATGAATTCAACGACCGCCCATCATACGTCTTACCGAGAATTTATCTCCCCGCCCCCGCATCTTTGTCTGCTTCCCTAACTCCGCACCGTTGTCGGAGTCTGCTTCTGCGAGGAAGCAACTTTCTTCTCCTCGACATTCTTCCATTCATTCAGCTTGTTGATTCCTTGGGCAATCGCTTCGCCCAAGTCATGGGGTCCGGTTTCAGACTTCTTTGCACCGCCATTCTCGACGTGATTCAAAAGGATATTCCAGCCATTCCTGTTCTTCTTGATCTGGACAACGTATTTAGTGTTCTCCGCCATTTTTTCTTCTCCTAATCGATGCGGGGCTGCACCTTCGAAAAAGTTGCCGCAAATCCAATGTTTTGTAGAGTATCCCGAAAAGACCACGGACTACAGCCAATAAGATACTTCCTCTTAAATCGATTTGTATGTAAGCTTGGCGTTTAAGCCACGTAAGTCGGACGTTAGGACAAAGGGATTCGGGATGACCAGAATGCCTCAAATCCACTTTTCCCCCTTCCGAGTTGATCCTAATACCGGGCAATTGTGGGAAGGAGAAAGGGAAGAAATACTGACCCCACGAGCCCTCGAAGTCCTCCTTTTTCTCATTGAGCACAAGGGAGAAACATTTACTGGCGTAGAACTCTTGAAAGCGATATGGGGCAATCAACCAATAGACGAATCCAACGTAAGAGTATGCATCAAAGAACTCCGAGACAAGTTAGGCGATGAAGGATTGAGAATTATCAGGCACATTCCAGGGCGTGGCTATTGCTTTATTGAGCCAGTTATGCGAACAAGAGGCCAGCAAGTTGATGAGCGGGCAACTAAACCATTTGGCTCTGAGCCTCGTGATGACACCGTTCAAATCTTCATCAGCTATTACGGCCGTGAAATAAGAATAGCAAATGCCCTAAAAGAATTCTTACACAAAAAGGATTCTCTACGAAGGGTTGAAGTACTCGTTTTGGGACGCACAGGTAGAAATCTTTATAACGACATATTGACGCAACTGAATAATTCAAGGACCGTTCTTTTTCTCCCGCTACTGAGCCACCATTCCATGCCTCGTCTCTGGGTAAATTTGGAGTTTGGCGCGGCTATATCCCGACAGTTCAGATTGCACCTGGAACCTGATTCACAGGACGAATTTCAGATTGTGCCGATTCTTCATCGAGGATTAATGAAAGAAGATTTCGCAAAGGATCACCCCTGCGGACATTTTCCCGCCCTGTATCTAACAGTCCCAGAAGATACAAAGCGACGAGAGAAAATGACTCCCGACGACACACTAGAGGACACAAAGGAATTAATCGAAACGATCGAGG
This sequence comes from Candidatus Aenigmatarchaeota archaeon, assembly GCA_016202795.1. GTDB lineage: Archaea > Aenigmatarchaeota > Aenigmatarchaeia > JACPZZ01 > JACPZZ01 > JACPZZ01. The sequence goes on along the minus strand of JACQNY010000049.1, from coordinate 14,977 downwards.
AAGTAGCCAATACGAATTATTCCTATACCGATAAAGACTACCAAGAATTTATTGGCAGCGTTGAGGCATTGGGTCTAGCAGTTGATGAAGAAGTTTATTCCAATCGGCGACGAGATACGGTTCGTTTCTATCTCTACTCAAAATCCACTGCTCAACTGAGAAGAAATCAGCTCGAAGTAGGCGAGCATTTACTTTTCAATTTCCGAAAATCAGATATCAATGAGGTGTTCCAATCTTTGCTACGAGATGGGTATCCAGAGATGACTATAATCAGTCTTGATGAGTACTGGGCAAAAGAACTTGCCGAATATGGAGAAAGAGGAAGATTAATCCCTTTGACTCTTCCTGACTTTTCATTCCTTGATACTCTTGAAGAGTCATCCAAGTCTGGTAATTCTCTCTGGTCAATTCCGCATTTTCTAGATTTTAGTTTTTACACCTGCCTCGAAAGAGACTATGAAGAATTATCAGCGTGGCTTCGGGAAGTAAAGGAGCTTTCGGATCAGCGCAATTGGTTGGAAATACAGAACCAAATTGAGTCACTTAGAAATCGCACAGGAACGCGGCATTTACTTGAATATGATTTTAATACTGCCGATACACGCGCGTGTGTTATTCTTGAATTCATCCAATCATTCGGAGACGGTATAGAATCTCTGCTGACACCCGCAACAGCAATAAGTGAAAAAAACATAATTGCCCTTAAAATACTCCGGGAAATGGTCGGAAATCGACCAAACGGTGATTTCGCTGACAAAGAGCCTCGTGACCTCCGCCGCGAATGCAATCAAAGACCATTTCTACGTGAATGGCACGCAAGAATGAGTGATCTTTACAAAGTTATTAGGATGCACCACAAGCCTATAATTGAATGCCCTCTAGTCGGAACATTAGGCGGCTGGCATGTTGGAATTCTCAAGGGGTCTCGCAGACCGGCAGAGGGCATCAGCCATCTAACTTCCTTGGTAAGTGAGGGAAATCAAGAGGCTAGATTCAGAGCAAATGCTGGATTGCCGACGCTGAGGTTATTCTACATAGATCCTGATAAACGCACATGGCCGGACGAAATCACTGGATGGACACTTGCAGACATTGCTGGGTTTGCAAAAGGCTTAATTAAGCGATCAGGCATGACACCTTATTCCGTCCATAGGGACAAGCTTATCCGTATTCATGAATCGCTTATGAAGTACCCCTTGCACGAGATCGAAAATAATATGGATAGAATATTTGAAATATTTGACTTTTAAGCTGTACCTCTAGGCTAATAACCCTCAATAGTTACGATCCTCCTTCGCCGTTCAGGCGGAATTAACCCCCTATCTTGGGCCTCTATTATGGCAAGTTCTTCCTGTAATCCATATGGATATTGGTAAGTCTCGTTTGGAGCGACTTCTCGCCTGAGAAGTTTTTGAAGTCCCTCAAGATATCTCTCACCTTCACCAAGTAAAATCTTCTCGTAGATTTGATTTCTTGCAAATTCTACAGGGTCTTCCAACTCCCACCATCTATGCTCTCCGTATTTCTTCATGGTTGCAATTATTACTTTCACGTCATTCTCATCTATCCATGGATACCTTTCTCTTGGAAACATTTCTCTTACATATGCTTCATCTATTTCCTTTCCCATGCTGATAACGAGCGGCCATCCATATAGGCACCACTTTCACCCTCCTCGAAACGCGAATAATACCAAGACTACTCTTCCGGTCCAGAGCAAAACTTGCTTATAAACCTTACCTTTTATTGGTTGCAACCCGGAACTGTTTAACCTCTTGACATCCCAATGCAGTTTCGCCTATCCTTCGCATCTAGTCAAGGATATGAACCGCCCGTGGAGAACATCCTCACTCAACTAAAGCGGTAACTGAGAAACCGTCATGGCCTCTTCCTAAGTTATTGCTTTGTCCGAGACAGGCCGTACAACGCCGCTATGCGTTTCCACAAACAGAAAATTATTTAACCGCCCGTTGCCAGAGATTAGAAAAATGGCAGCCAGACTGGTAACTATCGACGAGATAGACTCATTCAAGGATATAAGGGATTTCCCCTCTAAAGACATCAATCCAAACATAGTCGCGAAAGTCCGCGAGCTTAACGAAAGAGAGGAGCTTGAGCCTTTCATCCGGACGGTTTTGACAGACACTAATGAAACCCCTCATGGTCCCGCAGAACTTGTTGATGTCCTCACCCACAAACTAACCGTACAAAGGCACCATGGTCTTGCTGCATTTATCCTAAAGGGAAAATCTTTCCCAACTGTGCGACCCAATCACATATCTCATCAGATCTACCGTCTGGAAAAAATCGATGGTCTAGAAATCGCTATTCTTGCCATAACCGGCAATATACTCGATGCAGCAAAAGAGCAATTCGTTTCAACTGCTGAGAGGCTTGGTTGTGCATATTGCATTCTCGATGCAGCTGACCTTTCAAGACTCTTTGTAGCATATGGATTCTTCTGTCCACGTGACGCAAGAAGAATCTCCGCTGGCAGATGTAAGTGTGGTTATTCTCCGAAGAAGAGAATACTGAATATTCTTCAAAAGCAATCCTTGTTAGACTTGAAGCGAGCTCATTCCCTAGGTCAAAAAGCTGGCCTCGTTGTCTTGCCTCCGGGAAGTGGAAAAACAAGGATTGCTGCGGAGGATGCCAAAGCAGTAGGAGCTAAATCCGTCTTATATGTTGCACATACGCACGAGATACTGGATGTAGCCAAATCTGAGTTCACGGCGGTATTCGACGAGACAAATGTTGGGCGAATCCAAAACTCCCAATCTCTCTCAAATCTAAGACAGATAAGCCTTGCCACAATTCAATTACTAAGGCGTCATATCTCTCGCATAAAGCCGGATACTTTCGACTACATAGTAATTGACGAATTCCACCACGCCGCCGCGCAATCCTACCGGAGACTTCTTGAAGTATCTGGCGACTCATTTATTCTCGGACTCACTGCAACCCCATTCCGGGGTGACAGACAAGATATCATGGAATTGTGTCATGGGGTTGTTATAGTAAATGCCGAACTCCGAAATGGGATAGACACAGGAATTCTTTCTCCATACCATTACTTTGGGGCTTTTGACGACGTTGACTACTCGAATATCCGTCACAACGGAGTGGCGTATACAGTACGTGATCTGGAACGGGCGCTTGTAATCCCGGCCCGAGACAATGCTATTATCGCCAAGTGGCGAGAGCAAGCAGATGGAAAGCCGACTTTAGCATTCTGCTGCACCCATCGGCATGCAGAAAGAATGGCTACGGCCTTCCGCAAGCAAGGTATAGAGACTCAGGCTTATCTGTCGTCGACGCCTTGGGCCAAACGGCAGGAATTAGCCGGACAACTAGAGATAGGAGATATCAAAGTTCTCTGTGTTGTGGATGTGCTTAACGAAGGCGTTGATTTTCCTTTTGTCGAATGTCTCCTTTTTCTTCGACCCACAGAATCTAAGAGGATATTCTTTCAGCAATTGGGTAGGGGTCTTCGGAAATATGCAGGCAAGTCTCATTGTATTGTCATTGACTTTATCGGACACTTTAGAAATGCCTATCGAATTGTCGAGTATCATGGACTGCATCCATATGAGGATGACCAACAGACTCTCTCTCCTCATAGGGCTTTAAATGCGAAAGATATACTTAACCTGCCACTAGGATGTGAGGTACATTTTGATGACCGCGTTATCGATATATTCGCACGCCAGATGCTCGATCCGCGCTACGCAACGCGGCACAACATTGGTCAGATTCTCCTCTATCAATATGAAAAACTATGGCGCCGATTAGGAAGGATTCCGACACGTCACGATGTAGATAGAGATTGTATCCTTCACTCCAAATTCTATCGTGATGTCTTTGGAAGTTGGAATCGCTTCGGTCAAATTGTCACAAAAGAGTTCGCACAGAGATTCGGAAAAGAGTGAATCTGATACAGTAGATGTAAGCGGATTCCGTTACTGAGACTTTTGCGCGGGCAACGCAACTTGCCTAATGGTTCTTGGGCATGATTCCCTAGGCAGAATTTTGGACATAGTACTTCTCCTCCAATTTTACGATGCTTTCTCGCATACCTTCGATCTCTTCTTGCTTTCCGCCGCCAATTATTTCGTTCAAAACCCTTACGAGGTTATAAAATAGCTCAGAAGCTTCCAGCAGGACTGTCGAGGCCCACTCGTCTGACGCGGTGTGCTTTACGATTATACCTTCCTTAAGAGATCCTGACAGCCATTGTTGAATGTTTGTCCCGTGAATCACGCGAGAACATGTCCGATATACAAGCTGATAAAGATTTTCCATTCCCGCATCTTTCGCTAGGTCTATAAAAGATCGCCTGGACCATGTACTGAACGACCTCAGGCACTCAAACTCTGTAATTCCTCTCCTTTCCTTAATCTCCTGTAGAATTGGATCGAATTTGGATAAGAAACTATCCCAATCTTCCCTTGCTACTCTAGTGCCGGCGTAGCTGCTTGCAATCTTTAGTCTTTTCCATTCTCTTATCAATACAAAATCTCTATAGCGCATCGCGTTGTCAGCTTTATTTCCCTGTCCCAATGTGATCGCGTTTGTTGTCAATTCCAAGAGAGTCCTTAAGAGAGTCATGGCTTGATCACTGGCAAGGCCATGCCCGACAAGAATTCGAATCGCATGGAGGCATCTTATACCGCTGATGAAGATTCCAAATTGTATGTTGACAAACAGGAACTCTTCTTCTTTGAGAGATACTTCTCTTCGAGAGAGCAAGGCTTCTGCTAATGCTAGTTCACGTTCGATAAAGTCAATAATGTCAGAATTAACTCTTACTATCGTTCTTTGTACCTCATCTTCATTCGGTAGCGAATACATGGAGAATCCCCCTACCTCCTTAATCCTGTCTCTTAAGTCTCTCGTATGCTAACCATCCCATCAGACTCTCATCACTTCCAAAAAGGGAAAGAGCGTTAATATTCATCATTGCGAGTTTCTCAAGAATCTTTTCCTGTTCAGTACTTGGTAAAATGAACTTGCACAAAAGGTCCTGGTCATCGCGTTCTTGCCGAAATACTTCTTCGTGGACACAATAGCGATACGTTTTCCCTTCAAGCTTTCTGCATATCGTGTATTCGCTCTGCTGAATATAATGTCTTCTTGTCGGAGCAATCGACCCCGTTATTCCTACTATTTCTGCGTCCCCACCTCTCCAAGCTTTACCTTGACCAGTGTGCTCCCGATAGGAATAGATGGCGACATTTTCCCTTGGTCTTGTGTATGTTGGTCTAAACGCGAAGAAGGCTGCGACATAGGGAGAGCGGGTCCAGTCCAGCAATGGAGAGGGGAAACTATAATGGCGTAGGTATGCCATATAGTCACATCCAGGAGGGGGAGCAGGAAATTCATCCGCCTTAGGCTCAACGTATCTTTCCAAATTTTGAGGCTTGCCTGTAAAGGTATCAATTGAGGGTTTTACTGATTCCATAATTCGATGATACGCCTCCATGGAGAACGAGCTTCCGGTATAACGTTCTAATGTTGTCCTAAGCTCCCATGAGGCATCTTCATGCCCTCGATAAATTGGATCCGAAATGTATATCTTTGCCTTTTTCCTTTGTTCTTTCACATTTGAAATAAGTTGGAGAACCTGTTCCTCAAATTCCTCCCAAGTATCTAGTTGGACAGTTTCTCCCATGAATATTCTCCTAGCCCTTCGTAGAATTCAAACAATAAAATATTGCTTATCCGCGGGACTTCCCAGCAGTCCATTGGTAGTTGAATCAATCTCACCCTCTCTGTTGCTCTTTTTAGCGTGGGGAGAGAATCACCCTAGCAAGCCAAATCGCGAACAAGAAATATTTTAGCTAATGCATTTCGTTTGGCTTTTCATGGATCGTGGCTAACAAATCCCTCATATGCGACTTCAAGTCGCTTCCTAGTTTCTGTTGTCAAACGAACCAGACCATATGCAACGAGAGTTTCGCGAAAAATTGCTTCCTTGTCATTTAGTCCATTTCCACCTGCTATAAGAATCATGGAAGACAATAATTCTGAAATCGGAATTTCGTGAACAGTCCGGTCACCACGTTGGCGCACCTTGACGGCTGGTGTATTGGGAAGTCGCAGGACTTTCAGCATCATTTTCTCTTGGCCCGGCTCTTCTTCGGCCAACAATCGCCCTTCTCTAAGGGCCTTATGGACCGCCTTATTCAACGTAGACCGCACCTCACGTCCCGCTCTACCAATTCCGGCTGCCAAACGATAGAGCTTATAAACCCGATGCGCCAGAATTGGACCTTCTGCTAAAACAATATCCACAACACTATCTGCGACAGCCTCCCTAGGGGCAACACGTGGATCGGGCAACTTCTTAGGCTTCCATGATTCGTATAGACTAAATCCATACTTGGCAGCCTCCTCAAACTTAACATCAGTCCTCAGAGGTGCGGTTCTTTCGGCTTCCCCATAGAGCTCACTGTTCCCCGAGGAGATTTCTTCATCGTTCCATTCCTCTTCCGTATCAGGAGGACTATCCTCATCCACATCATCGGACTGGGCATCTAGGTCTTGTGTCTCATCCTTATCTGAATCAATACTATTCACCTGTAAAGTATTTGACTGTGCGTCACTCCCAATGTCACCGGCATTTCTCTCCCGATATTTGCTTGAAATCTTGTTTGAATTTTCTTCTTCTGCCTCGGCATGAGCAGGAAATATTCGCTCACTTGCCAACGTCTTCCAGAGACTCTCAAGACTAACCTCCGGGTCTCGATTAAAAATACTCTCACGAACTCTCCAAAACCTTAAGCCACAACGCTCCAGTTGCCTTTGGCGAGCCATGTCATGCGTATACCTATCAACTCCATGCCAGAAATCTCCATCGCACTCCACAGCAAGGCGGCCTTTGAGTCCATCCACCATAAAATCGATGTAGTAACCAGCTATCTCGAACTGAGGAAGAACCCGATAGCCTCGGTCGATGATCTTTAAAAACACATCCAACTCGAACCAACTCCCGAATGGATTTGGAGGTCTCTCCCGCATTCTGTCCGCCACATGCGCTAGCTCACGCAATTTTACAATATCAACACTGGCTTCCACAGGGGTTAGTTTTGGATTTTGACAATACTCCAGAAGTTGATAACTTATGTCCTTAGAACTCAAATCATTTATTGTCGCGGTATGAAACAACCATAATTGCTCTTTTGCGCGGCTCACTGCAACATTAAATCTTCTTTCTGCTTTTTGATCTGCCAACACCCCTATTCGACGGCCTTCCATAGGGGCGGCAACCATGCTCAAGAAAATAATATCACGTTCATCGCCCTGAAAATCGTAGGCATCACCACAATGTAATTCCCTTTTTTCCATTTCTTCAGGACCTAATTTCTCAAGAAGGCACTTCTCAATCTCTCTGGCTTGGGCAAGACCACGGAGGCTGATTACTCCCATTGATTTACCGCTATATTCCGACATGCGACAACACTTCACGATTTGCTCAGCAATAGCCTCCGCTTCAGGCGGATTAATTACATCTCGCCCGCCCTTTAGATATCCATCTCCGACATGACAAGTAATAATCACAGGTGATAGCCTTCCTGCCGACCACTGCTTCAGTGGAATAAGAGGTTCTGACTGATAGCACAGATTGTTTGAAAATTGAATGATTTCAGGCATGCATCTAAAATGCTCTCGAAGGCGAATCCGCCCCCCATATTGGATTTCCGCTAGAGTGAATAGGCTATTATCAACGCCTATCGCATCTCTGTGGGGGAGATTCGCAATATATCTTTCACGAAGCAGATTTACGTCTTCGCGCGTAACACCGACATATTCAGGGCTTATTTGTTTGTCATCTCCTACGACAAGAACCTTTTTCGCAAGATACAGAAGAAATAAGGCATCTACTCCTGACTGACTTGCTTCATCAATAATGACCACATCGAAAAGATCTTTCCCAGGCTGCACGGTCTCTGCTACTCGATACATTGGCATGACCCACGCGGGAATTGCCGACCTGCATTCTTCCATATGCTCCCGCGCAGCGCGCCGATGTACAGGTGCATACTTACCAGTGCCCTTACCAATTCGCTGCATTGCCTTTGACCATGCAATGAGATGTTGCCTCTCATACTCAGTCAGTCTTCTAAAGCAATGAGCCCATGCCCGCGCTTCCGCAAGTTCTCCAATTAATCCGCTCATCCGTTCCTTGATTTGGTCCCGCTCACGGCGTAACAATTCTTCGGCCTTTGGGTCGCTAAATTTGGTAAACCATCCATCCGCCTGAACCCAATACCATGCTGCTTCAAAATCATGTAGACGGGAGTCCCATATTGAATCTTGCGGAGTTGAAATAATCACAGATGTAAGTGCAGAGGCAGATCGGACAACTTGTCTGTACAGCCTCATAAATTCTTCAAATTTTCTTAACGCCTTGTAAGAGTGCGCATAGGACACAACATCTCGCCCCACTACCGCATCCGAACATTCAATCGCAGCAGGATGTATACGCTCCCGTCTACACAAAACGGTAAGGCGATCTTGAAGAGACGCTATGCGTGACCTGACACGCTTGAGGTCTTCGGAGACAATAGCGGCATTCACTGCTTCCGAAAGTTGGTTAACACTCTCCAGGGAGTGCCAAAGAGGGTGTGCAAAACCAGGAATGGATTCAATCGAGCGCTTCAGATCGGAAACTTTTTCATGAAGTTTTAACGCCTCTTCAAGAGGCTCACAGAGGTCTTGATACTTGGCGACTTGAGTAACTACACTCGTTGCATCCACTTCCGAATGTTCTGACCAATACTTACGGAGTACCTCAAGCCTGCCAATTACATCCGCCCACTCCAAGAATAACTCTAGCCCTTCCACGGTGAGGCAGCTTTTTCCATCAACAAAAATATCTTTGAGATACAGATTCTTCTTGACAATTTGGGGACGGAAAGGACCCCATCCAACACGTCCACCCTTGGTAAGATGCTCAAGAAGAAGCCTAACATCATTCTCAATTGTTTTACGGTCCTTGCCCTCCAATCCAGCAACATGACATTCGTCAATCTTTCGCGCCCGATCCTGAACTGAAGAAAGATGACTCACTGTTAGTGAAAGCAATTCGCGCCACGGGCGATCCTTATCTGCCAAAACATCCAGAGCAGCTTTCTCAGTCCAAGATTCTACGTGCCGAGCGATCCTATCGACGGATTCAAGCAGATCCCCTAGCTGCTCTCGGAAGGCAACTTTCCATGTCAAAGGCAATGATTCAATCACATGATAACTCGCCCAATTTCTCGACGAAGACAATGATTCATACTTTCGACTTACTTCTTGTTCTTCTCGAACAAGCATCTCAAATTCATCAGGAGCGAGAATTCCTTCAGTACCTAAGTCAGCTTTCTCGCTAATGATGATTTCATACTTAGTTGTCTCTCGTAATAGATCCAAAAAGTTTAGAACCTCATCATCAGTTAATGGGGGCCCATCATTCTCATTGACCAGCCCCTTAATCCAACCGTATCGGGATTCTTCCGCTTTCAATCGAATGGCAATTTCTTTTGCCGTGCCTTTATAGCCCCCTTTCATTTCCGGGTGCTGATATGTTTCCCTTTCTCTTATTGCAAGAAGGCTCTGTAATACCTCTGACTCGCGTCTCTTTGCTTGGTCCAAATCATGCATTAGCTTTTGAATTCTTTGGTCATTGCTCCTCGAATCCCAATAATTTTGCTTGTCCGTAATTCTTTGGACCGAATCTTCTAAAGCTTGAAGTGCCTCTCGATCATCCCCTAAAAGGCTTACGCATAATGGTGAGAGATCATGAGGGATTTTCTTTTGAAGAACCTTGAGGGCACGAGGCCCATGACTTGTAACTAAAATACGTTTTCCCTGCGCGAGAAGATGACAGATTAAATTCGCGATAGTGTGCGACTTTCCAGTGCCGGGCGGACCCTGGACAAGGACACCCTGCCGTTGGGATAGTTTCGATGCGATCTCTCTCTGTTCGTCATTTGTTGGCAGAGGGAAGAGCAGTTCCTCATCTATTTCCCTTGACGAAGTCTCTTTTCCGTCTGTTTCCACTCCCAAATCAGCTGTTTCTTCCCCTGATGCCATATCGTCCATAATCGTCAGGACTCTTTTAATCCCAGCCGGAAGCACTCCTCCATCTTGAATGTCCTTGATTATTCCGTCATAGACGCGGAGAAGAGAACGTTCATTTCTCTTCCGCAATATGATGGCGGGGGCAAAATAAACTCTTGGGTCATTTCTGGCTTCTTTTTGTGGCTCCAGGCTACTTATGAATTCTCCTCGCGATGACGAGGCCTGGACCCAGCCCTTGAGGATGGTGTGCATCCTCGGGACATCCCAAAGTAAATCTCCCACCTCGTTTAGCTGACCTTCCAGGGCTCTTAGCTCAGCCGTATCCGGCCTCTCGTCCAGTTCCAGCATGTCTTGCTCTAGCGTTGGACGTGCACCCTCTCCAGCAGGCCCAACAGCGACTATTCCGCGTGCTGCATCAAAGGTGAGACTTGTCTGCGCGGTAACAATGTGCCGACATATCTTATGCCTTCGCGCTGTTTCCCATGTTAGCAAGCCAAAACCAAGAATGACCTCATACTGTTCACCTAACCGCTGCTGCTTTTGATAGATGGAGAAAATGTCTGTGTAAACTTTCTGTATGGCTTGCAACTTTCGGTCTTCTTCGGCCCAAGGCCACCATCTACTTTCTATGTAATGCTCCCAAATCGGCTTAATCTCAGGATGATCTTTCAAATAGTGATAAGTGGGTTCTTCTGTTTGGCTTTCAGCCTCCGCTTCAGCGGGAAGGATAATTTTTTCACGCAACTCCGGAAATTCAAGAGACGAATCCTCAATTTGACGAGAATCAAGCCATGGCTTCAGTTCAACTGGCGGCTCAGGAGGATCCCTTAACGTCGGCTTGCGTATCTCAACCCACACATCGTCTTGGCTCTCTGGGTCCTTTGCCCACGCGATACAATGGCAACCTGCTTCACGAGGAATATCATTCAACCAAAGGACCTGCGCGTACTGCTCAATCGAGCGAACGTTTGTACTTCTTAACTTTGTGAGTTCGCGGAGGAAGATAAATAGGGATACAGCTCGTGCGGAAATTTCTGAATCCAGATCCTTAGGCCGGGAATTGTCCATCGCGGGTTTCCACTAGCTGCACAGTAGAATGATTGGTTCTCCCTAAAGGCGACACAAGCAAGCGCGCTTCCACTCCCGCAACTGTTAAGTGCGTGCTCTTGTCTGAGGGAAAAAGCCAAATACTGTCAGGATTATACGATGAAGCAAAGTGGAAAGAAAGTGAAAATAGTTATGGGCTCAGCGGGAAAAATGCAAGGCATCCAAGGGGCAATTCAAGACCACTACCCCTTACGGGACTTCTCTAGCCTTGGACCTCTGTCTGAGCTAGGAAACCTTTTAAACCTCTCTCACCGCTCTCTACGTTGGTGAGCCCAAATTTCCGATTCTGGAACCAACGTCAACCGAGAGAAGCTGGAGGAATGGGTAGAAAGACTTCCTCGCTGCAGGATCTTCCTTGAGAACTTCTTCGGCACATGCCAACGCTATTCTGTCGAGATAAACTACCTGAACTATGTTCAGGACTTGGTGCTATACGGACTTACGAACAGTCACATCCGAAACAATTTTACTCAGTTGCTAAAGGCATTCAGCGACATTACGGAGACAGAACAAAAGAGCTTGGAAACTAATCTCGAAGAGATGCTGAATAAGATATACCGACGAAAAAAGTGACTCCTATCCTTCCCCCAAGAGTTCATCCAAGATCTTCTTCGCTTCTTCATATTCCCCCTTATCGAGAAACTCTTTCACCTTCCGCAAAATTTCTAGCGCCTGATTATACCCTACCATTTTGTCTCTTGCCATGATTACCCTCGCTACCACCTCTCCAAAGGCTGTGTATTTGTACGCTTTTCTCCTGCCTTTCTTCCCCTTGACGACGACAACCAAGTTTTCCGAGGCTAATTCTCCCAAGCTCTGGTGAACCTGGCTATTGCTCTTTCCCAATAGCCTCGATAATTCTCTTGTTGTCCTCGGAACTTGTAGCTCAAGGAACAAGGCTTGCCTGAAATTGCCCCTTTTTAGGTAGAATATAATCTCTTCTGTCATTCAACAGAATAGTCATAATATGCGAGTTAAAAAACATAGTCTTTATTATTCGCTTCATGACTTAATCATTCCGATGCAATGTTTTTAGCATCGCTTTTATGAACCGCAGGAATTTCTCCGAGATTTATCTCTCTCGGCCCGGAAGAGCAACCCGGCAACCAAAGCCAATCTTTTCGCTTCCAAGTCTCACGTTGATACCCTTTTCTGTCTCTGGATGAAAACAATGCATATTGAGTTATGAAGAAAAAGAATGATATTTCCAGAATTATGATGTAAATTCATTCTATTTGCTATGGATATGTGTCGTTCTAGAGGAGACATTGCCCATGAGTTCGTGGCCGCCTGCTGTCCTCCTGGGCACGCCTCAAGACGTGATGCGGCAGATATTCCGGGGTATGCTTCGAGCCTGCGGGGTACGGAACGCCGAGCTTCGTAGTTCATGCGAAGATGTACTTGCTGTTCTCCAAGATAAGTCCCGGAGATGGGATATCCTGATCCTCGATGGAAGTTTCCAGGAAATTCCAAAGGCTCTTCGGGCTATCAAGGAGGAAGCTGGAACCCAATTGAGGGTGGTTCTCGTCTTCTCAGCCCTTACCCGGGAGGAAATCCTCGCCGCGAAAGACGCGGGAGCGGATGACTTTATGGTCTACCCGGTATCACAGGCCGTACTGGAGAGCAGGCTCCGGAAGCTGATGGAACCTGCGATGACAGCCCGCTGAACAGATTAGTTTAACAGCCCTACTTTTTTAGCCATTCCTTCCACAAGCTCAGGATTCTCTTCCAAGAGCTCCTTGAACAACTGAACGAGCTTTACATTCTTCTCGTTCTCATTGGCTATTTGTCCTCTAATCCTTCTCAATTCTAAAGGTCTTTTGCAATTTCTGCATACTTCATCTGTCGTTCCATTGACAGCATTGCAATATCTGCAAATCTTCGTCTTTGGTTCAAAACCTTTTAGCTTTTCATCTCTCACTAAGCCACGCTTCACTAATTGGAGCTTAAACGTATCATCCTGGTCACTTAAATCATAAATATGCAGTTGTCTTGTGGAAGTCCATCTTGCTGTGTGCTGGATTTCCACGTCGCTATACCCCAACAGGCGCTTGATGGTGACACCACTTCTTTTCAAGCTGTAACAAGTAATTGGCTTATTGATGCGAAGAACATTGCAGGCTTTTCCAATTTTTTTGTTGACTGCAAAGGGAGTGAGTCTTTCCCTCTGCTTATTCAAAAATATGAAGGCGCCTGGCTTATCTTTAAAGGGGTGAAGATTGAGCCATCTTACAAAATATGGATAGCTGTCGATGCATTGCAAAAATCCTGTTCCTTCTTTGCCATGTTCCGAGATCCAAATCCTTGCATAATTCTCGTATAGCTCAATGTCCGAAATCTTTGTGTAGAGAATTTCCTGCGGTCTTCCTAGAGAATCAACAGCCAGAGCGATGTACGCCTGCGTGGAAGGATCATCTGAAAAGAATTGGATAAGCCTCTCTAGTTCATCGACAGTGAGCTTGTCTGTTCGTCTCTTTTCTCGACTCTTATCAATTTTGGCCTTTAGATGCCTGACAGGGTACGGGCAGATTGTCTCATCAACCCTGCCACTTGAGTCCGTTTCTGGAAAGAGAATCTTCCAGATGTATTTCATCCCCTTGATGAAATCAGCCTTCGAAATGGGACTAGGGCAAACTGTGTGCATGTACCTCACAATTTCGTTGATATCGTCTCTGTCGCACTCAGACAATTCCTTGGTTGTCGAGTAACAAATCAGCCTCAACATCCCAAGAAGGCGGCACCTTCGGACATAACTCAAGTCTCTTGCCTCGAAGGTGTCACAGAGTTTGTAAAAATATTTGATGTTTTGGGGATTCTTCGAGTAATACTTTCCGACCTTCCCTTTAACCCTTATCCTCTTTGGAGGCTCTGCCAAATCCTCAAAATGTCCCTTGAGATATTCATACCTTTGTCTGTTGTTGTAGATATCATTAGAAGCCATCTATCCATCACCCCCATTCGGTCTTTATAAAGTTTCGACGCCACTTAGAAAAGAAGTCCATCTCTGTTGATTTTGTGGTGGAGCATTGGAACAAGAGTTGAATGCTCCCACCGAGCGAAGAAGGTCTTTTCTAAGGCAACGCTTCATTTAGCCTCTATTACCCATCGAAAGTGATGTTCTATTTCTTTAAAAAGATTTCTATGCGAGAGAATCTATTTGTTTTTACCGTCGAGGAAACCTTTTTAATCTTCCTGTGTCCATTGCCTTTATGTTCGAATCATTGCTCCCAGAAACTCGAAACATTCTTAGAAATGTCGTCGAGAAAACAGGCTGTGACATCACGCTTATTCCAAATGAACGTTTCTATCTGAGCAGAGCGTTGATATCCGCTCATCTAAGAAATACGAATCCGAGAGAATTCATCATCTCATTCAACCCAAATGCCAAAGCCTTGGATTACGACATTGCTCATGAGGCTATTCGATTTTTAAGATTTACTGAGTCCCCCCTCGAACAGAGATATGTGCTTGTGTCGGATTCTCAGACGCGAAAGCATGCGCACAGTCAAATGGAAGATGATCTTGAATTCATCGAGGAAGAATACAGGGAACACACGAGAGAAGGATTTGATTATTTTTACGACGGTATCTTGACCCAGCTTCTGAGTATCCCTGTCGATTTCTGGATCAACAAGCGCCTTTACGACGAATACCCTGAATTCAGAGGAGAGCTTCTGAAAGGCCTCGAAGAAATCTTTGAACGCGCACATCCTGATTTAGCCGAGCCATTGGGGCAAATCATTCCCCCAATCCTCTATCGCGCGAGCAATGGGATGAGCGCAGCATTTGCTCTCTTCGTATC